>DATAGR010000350.1:0-10011 GCA_036263575.1 Aquihabitans sp.
ACCCTTCACCATCGATACGCCGGCGAAGTCGCAGTTGTCGAGGTGTTCGACGGCGAGGTTGACGATGCGATCGAGGACCTCGGACTCGTCCTCGTCGACGAGCGCCCGGGCCACTTCGCCGAACATCTCGGCGACCCGCACCGTCTCTTCGTCGTCGTCCTGCATGCCGGCAACCTACCGGTCAGCCGACTTCACCGCTCGTGGCGCAAGTCGCCATGTCTGATGCGAAACGCCGGTTCCTGACGTTCGCCAGGTGGCTGAACGCCTTCTGATCGAAGCTGTACAGGTTGATCGATCCGACGGCGTCACCGGCCCAGAGGAGCGGGACCGACAGCACGCTCTCCACTCCGATCTCCACCGCTCCGGGCGCGAAGTGCTCGACTTCCTCGTCTTGGCGCAGCACGTCGATGCGCACCGGATGGCGGACCTGCGCGGTGACGATGCAGGGGCCCTCGTTGTACCGGTACTGGACGAGGTCGGCTTCGATAGAGATCTGACTCGACGCCGCGCTGGTCACTGCGGAGCCCTGCACGACCAGCCCGATGCTGACGGCGTCTGCCCCCCGCAACACTGCGCTCGATGACCTCGGCGAGCGCTTCGAGCTTGTGGGGCATCGTCGTCTCGGTCGCCAAGAGCCGCTCGACCAGGCTGTGGCACCAGACTTCGCCGAATCGGTGATCGAGCGCTGTAAGCCGTCGACGTAGCTCACCGTCGACGCCTCTCAACTGTCGTTCTGCGACTCGGCGGGCTTGACGCGCTCGTGCGCATCAACGATCACCTCGCCAGAGGCGGGTCGAAGCTGGTGCTGTATCAGCCGAACAAGACGATGCAGCGCCTGCTCGAGATCACCGGCATGACCTCCGTTGTTAGCGTCCGTACTGAGGCGTCCCAACGTGAGCTACTCGTTCCTTGCGGCGAGGAGGCTGCCGTTAGCGAAGTCGTGGGTAGGCCGGCTGGCGCAGATGCGGGGCTTCACCCGTCGGTACCAATGGCGGGTCCTTCGCCGGCCACGGGGCAGCGGCGGTCCAGCTTGGCGAGTCAAGCAAGCTGCTCACCGAGTCAGTGCCCGGCCCCTTCCCGCGTAGGGGGCCGGGCACGTCGCCCTAGTCCCAGCGGTGATCTCTGCGCGCGTCGTGGGTCCGAAGTGATCGCAGGCCCGAGCGGTGATGGACCACCGGCCCGACCCCCCGGCACATGGCTGCGGACCTCGACCAGTGGTTCAGTGGTCCGCACCCGTGTTACCGGGTCTGGCGTTGACGATGCGTTGGGCGATGTCGCGCAGCTTGACGTTCTCACGCTGCGATGCGCTCACGAGGATGTCGAACGCTCGGTCGGCGTCGATCTCGGGCGTGGTCGCCATGAGCACGCCCTTGGCTTGCTCGATGATCGCTCGGCTGCTCATCGCTTCGTTGAGCTGCTCGCTCAAGGTGAAGGCCCGCCAGTACGCCTGGGCGTTGGCAAGAAACGCTGCGGTCGCAGGTGCCAGGTCGAGCACCAGTTGCTCGTCATCCAGGCTGAACCCGTTCACCTCTCGGCTGTAGAGGTTGAGCGCGGCAAGCGGTACACCGTCGCTGAGGAGCGGGATCGACAGGGTGCTCTGCACCCCGTGCGCCTTCGCCGCGGCCGCGAACTCGGGGTACATCTCCGCTCCGTCGGAGGAGAGGTCGTCGATGCGGATGACCTCACCCTGGCGTTTGGCGTCGAGGCACGGGCCCCGGTCGGCGTCGAACTGGGCTTGGTCCATCTCGGGCACGTCGGGATCGGTGAAGATGGGTGTGGCTGGTCGTCCTCGTTCGTCGTCGAGGGTGATGCCGGCGTAGGCAGCGGTGGCAACTGCACCGACCGACACCTTCGCCACCTGACGGAGGGCGTCACCGAGCGACTCGTCGGAGACGAGAAGGTGCGCGAGCGCTTCGAACGCGAGTGCACGAGGGTCCTGATCCATGGGGTGCCTTTCCGGCGAAAGCTGACCCCTGTTGGTTCAAGGAGAAGTCGTCGTGTCCCAACCCTACCTGCCGACTCGTCGACTGCCGGCTACCTGATCGTGTTCTCCGGGTTGCGTCGGTCGATGTCGACGACGGCCTGTGACAGTCGTCGGAGGCGTCGTGTGCGCCCCACCTCGTCGAGTTCCTGATGCGATGCGGCCGACTCGAGGTCCGATGCCAGAGCGGACGGGCTGATTACGGTAGAGGCGATGATCGCACGAAGTCGGCGCAGCGCGATCTCCGACGACGTCACCGCCGCGAGGGTGGCAAGGATGGAGAGGTCGGAGTCAGTCCAGACGCGCGGCTTGTCGTCGATCAGGCAGAACGTGCCCAGCACCCACCCGTCCTCGTCTTCGATGGGGTACCCGGCCCAAGCGCCGATGCCGTGCAGCTCGATGGCAGGGTGGTCGACGGTCCGAGGGTCGGCCGACGCGTCGGTCACGTAGAACGGTCGGCTAGACCCGACGACGTATCGGCAGAACGATTCTTCGACCGGACCGGGGTGCACGGATCCCTCGGGAACCCCGACGGTGCTCTTGTAGCGGTAGTGGTCGGCATCGACGACGGTGATGCACGCCCGTCGCGTCTTGGTTGCCATCGCAGCGAGCTCGGTGAGCCGGTCGAAGGCGTCCTCGGCAGGGCCGTTCACGAGGCCGGCTCGTTCGACGGCTTGGATCCGTCGAGGATCGGCAATGCCGGCTGACCACCAAGCCGAGTTCGTCATGGGATCGCCTCCCCGTCCAACGGTTCGATGAGCGACAGAGCCACAGACTCGGATCGCTTGAGGGTCGTGTCGAAGCACCCCTCGAGTTCGACGTCCGAGCGCAGGCGTTGCAGCCCGCGGCGGATCCTGCTCTTGACGGTACCTTCGGGCACGCCGAGTCGAGTTGCGGCCGCCCGGTAGCTCACACCGAGGAGGTAGGCCATCTCGATCGACTCGCGCTCGTCGGGCGGCAGCTTCGAGACTGCCATCCACACTGCGGCTGCAGTTTCGGCCTCGACGAGATCACTTTCGACCGAACGCTCCGCCGAGACCCTCTGGCGAGCCTCCTACTCCTCGCGACGCTGGCGACTGGCTTCGGCTCGTAGCCAGTCGAGGCTTCGGCTTCGAGCCACCACGCGGAGGTAGCCGAGCAGCGTTCCACGCGTCGCGTCGAACTTCCCTGGCGCGTGCCAGAGCTTGGCGAACACCTCGACCACGATGTCATCACATTCCGGTGACTGCCCGAGCACCGCTCTGGCGGTGGCGGCGACCGAGCCGGCGTGGCGCCGGTAGAGCTCCGCCCAGGCGTCCAGACGCTCCGCACTTGCTGCTTCGACGAGTTCGAGATCTTCCCACTCGGACCACGGCTTGGTGCTGCGCGAACCCCCGTCGTCGAGACAC
This sequence comes from Aquihabitans sp., assembly GCA_036263575.1. Lineage (GTDB taxonomy): Bacteria > Actinomycetota > Acidimicrobiia > Acidimicrobiales > Iamiaceae > Aquihabitans. The sequence goes on from DATAGR010000350.1 coordinate 3,370, forward strand.
GGCGCGCATGTCGAAGCATCCGGTACCAGCACGTTCGTCATCCCGTCCCCCCTTGCGCCGAAGTATCCGGAGCCGCACACGCGGGGGAGTCCGGGCGGCGCGCCCAGGCGATGTCTACCCGTCCAACGCCTCACAAGACCTGACCTTGGGAGGCGCAGTCCTAGGTCGATCACCATGCGCGGCAAAGCGGGGCCTTGGTCTCGCTAGGACTCGGGGTCGGGCGGGGCCGGGTCGTTGTTCCATGGGTCGAGATCCACGGCAGCCGGCCTCATCCCGGGTGAGTCGCCCCACGCCCAGCACATCCACGCGTCGTCGGCCAGACGACACCTGCCGACGATCGAACAGGACGCCAACGGCGACGGGATCGCGACCACCTCCAAGGCTCAGGCCACCGATGGCCCGATCCTGGTGTCGCTCACCACCGAGGGCGGATGGATCCGGTGGCCGACGCCCTGGCCGTCGACCGGATGCCCACGGCCGGGGGCTGGGACCCGCGGTCATCGTCGGTCACGTCGAGTCCAAGGCGGCCCTGCGGTGTTCAACTCTGTCCGAGCTCGAGTCCGGAGATATGGTCGAGGTCGGTAGCAACAGGACCTCAGCGATTGTGGTGGAGCAGCCAAGGGCCGCCGCATCTGCGTCGTCGTGTCGGACGCGATCAACTGCACGGACCACGGGGATCAGCCCGGAGTGGCAGCCGGCGATGTGGTCTGCAAGGGCGTCGAGTGCGTCCGCAGCCCGGCGGGCCTCGAGCATCGGTCGAAGCGGGGCAGCGAGGTCGAGGCTCTGGTCGACGTGGTCGAGCAGGTCCATGAAGAGCTGGCTGCGAGACGCGAAGTGCAAGTAGATGCCACGCCGGCTGATCCCCGCGCCCGATGACGCCTCTTCCGGGCCCTGATGGCGGTGGTGGCAGAGAACTTGGCTGGGTCAGGCGAACGGGGAGCACGCCTGACCCAGCCAGCCGGGAACCCGCCGGGCGGGAGGAGGGCACCCGAGAACAGTTGCGGACCAGCGTCCGGAGACCCATCCTCAGCCGCCCTTGTTGTCAGGTCATCCCGTAACGAGCGCATCGTCCCTCATCGAGTCATGACTCGCTCGCCTGCGTGTCTCACCGATCTGATCGTTCAAGACGATGGCGTACGCCACGCCGTTCGGTCCGGATCGCCAGCCACGGCCTCGCCCGGCGTGGCGCTACCCGAGGGATGCGCACGGGCTCCAGTCCAGTCCCCGTCGGGGGTGATGCTCAACGGCATGGTGCCTCTGCCGATGGAGGCAGAAGATGCGAGCCGGGGTGGAGGAGTAGCACCCCCGGCTCGCGTCCCCTGCGTGCTACGTCCTCTGACCACGGCGCTGAGCGGCGGAAGCCACCGCTCGCTGGCTGTCGCTGGCGGGCCGTTCGCCTTGCCGGGTCTTCATCCCGTCAGGTCGTCAGCCTGGACACGACGGTTCGCACTTGGCAATGTTGGCCACGCTTCCCCCGAGCGCTGGCGAGGTCCGCGTGACGATGCTTTTGAGCGCCAGCACGTCGGGTCGCGTCGACCAGTCGTGGCTGCTGTGGCCTTCGGGACTGGTGTCGAGCATCGGTGGGGCGCCAGTACGCCTGGCCGTGCTGGCTGTTGCTCTCGTGGCGCTCCTCGCCACGGGTCGCCGGCGAGCAGCGTTCTTCGCGTTCGCCGTGGTGGCCGTCGTACACGCCGCCAACCGTGTCGTGAAGGGCGTTGCCATGGCCCCGCGCCTCCCGAACCCGCACCGGGCCTATGCCCTTGCACCTTCGGTGCGGAGCGGGTTGATCCTGTGCGTTCTCATCACCGGTCTCCTGCTGCTGGGCCGGAGGTGGCGTCCGGCCCTGTGGGTCGTCCCGACCGGCTACCTCGTCCTCGTGGGGGTCGATCGCGCTGTGCGACACATACCTGTGACCTCAGGACAGGACTCGCTGCCGAGCGGTCACGCAGCGAACTCCATGGCGATGGCGATGGCGCTCGTCCTCGTCACAGACGGAGCGGCGGGCCTTGCGCGGAGCAGACTGGTCGCCCTCGGTGCTGTCGCCGCCGCTGCGCTGGTCGGCCTCTCGCGGGTGACGCTCGGCTACCACCGCCCCGGCGAAGTGGCCGCCGGTTGGCTGCTCGCAGCGTTGGCTACCTTCCTGATCTGGTCCGTCGTGCGGCCCGACCGATCTTCGGCGGCTCCGACGTAGCACGCAGTGGGCAGAGGGATGTGGCGACCGCTACCGGAACGGTCGTCCATTCCGGTACCTCGGGGCAGGTCGGGCGAAGGCGGTGAGCACCGGACCCCTGCTAGGGACGTAACCATGCGTGACGGAACCATCCGAGCCGATGACGGGCGAGAGATCGGATACAGCGACTCTGGAGGGCCCCTGCGGCGCGGCGTGCTGTGGTGCCACGGTGGACCAGGGAGCCGCCTTGACCCCGGGCGGCACGAGCAGGAGATCACGGCGTTGGGCCTTCGTCTCGTCGCGGTGGACCGGCCGGGTTACGGCCTCTCGCAGCCACGCCCGGGCCGAACCATCGCGGACTGGGTCCCGGACGCGCTGGCCGTGGCCGACCACCTCGGGCTCGACGAACTGATCACGGTGGGCGTCTCGACAGGCGGCGCCTACGCGCTCGCCGTGGGGGCCTTGGCCCCCGAGCGCACCGTGGGCGTGATCCCCACGTGTTCGTTGACGGACATGCGCTACGCCCCCGCGAGAGCGACGGTGAGCGTCCCCCACGCCGTATCGGTGTGGGATGCACCCGACCGGCCCAGCGCCATCGCAGCGGCCATCGAGTCGCACGGTCTCGACGGCAGCCGCATCTTCGGCCCCCACCCCGGGCACGCGCTGCCCGAGCTCCCCGCCGCTGATCTGGCGCTCATCGCCGACCCGACGTGGATGGCCGGCCTGCAAGCGTCGGGCGCTGCCATGTTCGCCTGGGGTCTCGAAGGCTACGCAGACGACCGCATCGCCGATGGCGGGGGATGGACGACCTTCGACCCTGGGGCCATCACCTGTCCCGTCGTCGTGCTGCATGGTGCCGCCGACGTGATCACCGACCCGATCCACGCCCGCCACACCGCCGACGTGGTGCCGACCGCCACGCTCGATCTCGTCGCCGAGATGGGACATTTCAGTATCGAGCAACACATCCCACGAGCCATCGAAGAGGTGCTCAGCGCACCCGGCGCGTAACAGGCGGGTGGTCAGGCACGCGAGGTCACCGTTGCGACGTGCCCCCGACAACGACTCGAGGATCTGCCACTGCCGCGTCGTCAACGCTCCGGCGAGCCGACGACGTGACCTACAGGTGGCGCTCGACGCCAGCACTGGTAGCTAGCACGAGCGCTCGAACCACACCTCTTTGCCGCTTCCGAGGCTCGAGGCGCCCCAGTCGTCGGCGAGGGCCTGGACGATCCGGAGTCCGTTACCTCCCACGCGCTCTGCGTCGAGCGGGCGCACGACCGGTGCCTCGCCGCTCGTATCGCACACCGTCACCCGGACCCTTCCGGCGGCTATCAGTAGGTGGACACGCGCCTCGGAGCCCGCGTGGAGCAAGGCGTTGGTCATGAGCTCGCTCAACATGACCAGGGTGTCGTCGATCCCCTCCGCGGTGCACCCTGCGGCTGCGAGTTTCCGGCCCACCCGGAGCCGGATGGTCCGCAGGTCGCTCGGGACTCTGGCGGTGAAGCGGGACACGGCGTGCCCTCCGGTTCGGCTTGCGGCGCATCGGGGCTTACCCGAACCCGCCTCGACGATGGCTCGTTCGGACCGATCCCATCCTTGCAGGTGACGGTTCGTCGCTGTGTCCTTGAACAGATCCCGCATTGCTCCGACGCTCCGTGTGCCAGGTGCCGGCCGTGGTCCCTGCGAGGGGCAAGGTTGCATTGGAGGTACGCTCCTTGCGGTGGAGGCTCGCGGAGTTCAGGTCGCTGTCGCAAGCGACGAGGCAGGGACCATCACCCTCGTCGTCTCGGGCGACCTTGACATCGCAACGGCGCCTGAACTCGCTCGATCCACGAGCTTGGCGATCGACAGTGGCGCCACCAAGATCGTCATCGATTGCGGAGACCTGCAGTTCATCGACTCGTCAGGGATCAACGTGCTCCTGATGGCCTGGAACGAGATGAAGGGCCGCGCCACGATGCCGCTCATCGTCACCAACCTGCAGCCGAACGTTCGCAAGGTCCTCGACGCGACCGGGGTTACCGGCCTCATCACCGAGTAATCGAGCCCGGACCCACCGTCGCATCGGGTTGGCAGCATGCGCGGCCAGCGAATGTGGACATGCTCGCAGCGCCTAGGACGAGGTCTCCCCATGAGGGGCTCCCGTGGTCGATGTTCACGTCGTTCCCGACGGTACGACTGGAAGATCGAGCACGATGGCACCGGCGGCGACACCTTCGACACCCAGGCCGACGCCATCGCCGCAGCCCGCTCGGTCGCCGAGGACGAGCAGTGCGAGCTCGTCATCCACGGACAGGACGGTCAGATCCGTGAGAAGGACAGCCGCGACAACGACCCTCGCGACGCCCCGGGCTGACAACCGGCGTCAGCGACGATCCGGAGCGAGGCGCTGGGCAGCGGCCTGCACGGCGAGGCGCGGGCTGGACAGGACGGGAACGTGCAGGTCCACCATGGCGGCGACATCGGCCATAGACGCCTGAGCGAGCACGATCGCGTCGGAGGAGCCCACGACGCGGCGGCACGCCGCTGCTACGGCCTCGAGGTAGCCCGGGAGGTCACCAGCCGCGAAGAGCGCCCAAGCGCCAGCCACCAGATGCTCAGATGTCTCGACGACGCACCCGCGAGCTTCGGCGGCCTGTTCGATCGACTCGATCGTCGGTCCGAGCGCAGAGGCGAGGGCGGCCACCACCGCGAGGCGAGGGCCGTGTCCGACGGCCGCCTCGGCCATCGGCTGGTCCACCCGCACCACTGGCACAGAGCGCGCAGTCCCTTGCGCCGCCGCCTCGCCAGCGATGGTCGAGCACGTGCACACCACGACCTCAGCGCCGGCGTCACGGAGCGCCTCGAGCGCGGTGCCGATGCGGCGACTGACGGACGCCGTCGCAGGCCCCGTCCGTTGTGCGTCCGCCAACAGCGACGGGTCCACGATCGCCACCGAGTTGGCCCTTGGCACGAGATCGGCAACGAGTGCGTCGAACGTGGCCCGGTGCACCTCAGCGGTGTGAAGGAACCCGATTCTTCCTGGGCGCCGCATGGAGGGCGTCACCGCTCGTGGCGCAGCTCGGCGTGGTCGGTGCGCCACGTCGAGGTCTTCAGCTTGACCCAGTGCCTGGACCGCTTTCCCGGCACGTACCTCGATTCCTGGTGCTTGAGCACCACGCCCTCGAGGCCGTGCTCGACGCAAGCGCGGATCGCTGCCTCGGGTGCGCCGGCGAACGAGGACGCGGTGCACCAGGTGTCGGCGTGCAGCTCGAGGTCCTCGAGGACGGTGCGGCGCTGTCGGTACGGCTCGTCCAGCACCGGCATCCCCGCGGCGACGAGGACGTCGAACGCCACAAAGGACAGCGGCTGCCGGCGGCGGCGGGCGGCCATGCCGGGGCCGACGGCGTAGAAGTCGACCGGACGTCCCTGGCCAGCGACGAGCTCCCCATCCAGCACAGTTCCTTCGGGCAGCACTTCCGCGAGTCCGGCGAGTTCGGGCAGCGAGGCGGTGACGTCTCGGCCGGACCGGGTGCGCATCATCAGACCGCCGTCGTAGAGGTAGACAAGGGCCCTCCATCCGTCAAGCTTCGGTTCGACCACCCAGGCGTCGTCGAGGACCAACTCGGGGCGGCGGGTAGCCAGCATCGGCTCGAACCGGGGCAACGGCACCGCTCGAGGTTACGGCGGTGCTGGCCGCTTCGACGCCGATGAAGGGTCGGAACGGACTGCGCGACGTACCGCCGCACCTCCGTCGCCGTGGCGATGAGGTAGCGCGACACGGTGCTGTTTCGCTCGTAGATCAGCCCAGACGCTGTCCAGAGTCCAGCGAGAGCCCGAGGTGTTCCGATCGGCAAGGACGGCGCTGAGGTGAGGACTTCACCCCTGGACCTCACCTCGCAACGGGACGTCCGAGACCGCGAACGGCGTTGTCGCCGCTTGCCGTGGAGCCGGTTGCTTCCTCAGATCCCGTCCCCCACGACCGACCATGGAGGGATGACGGAAGCAGGAGGTGCGACCGCACGCCTTGAGCACGGGGTCCATGCTGCTGCGAAGTCGACGCACGTCAAGGAGCAGCGTGAGGAGACGAGGAGGTCGACGCTCGTCGCTGGCTCGGTGGCCCTGGCAGCACTCCCGGCGTGGGCGGCGTTCGACTGGCTCATGGTGCCGAGCGAGGCGCCTCGCTTCCTCGTCGTTCGGCTGTCGAGCGTTGTGTCCCTCTCGTTGCTGTGTTTGACCCTTTGGCGGCTGCCGGTAGGCAGACGTCACCCGGAAGCGCTCTCGTTGTCGGCGGTGGCGGTGGTCGAGGTGGCGATCGCCTGGATGGTCCCGCGCGTCGGCGGCCAGCTCGAGCCGTACCTACTGGGCATGTCGCTCGGGATCTATGCGACGGCTTTCCTGGTCGTGTGGAGGTGGAGGATGGGCGTCGCTCTAGGGGTCATCACCGCAGCAGCGGTGACCGTGTTCTCCTTGACGGCACCGACGGGGCT
>DATAGR010000351.1:0-3342 GCA_036263575.1 Aquihabitans sp.
TACCGCCCGGCGCCGATCTCGTTCATCGAACCGATCGCGTGCGACGAGGGGCTGTCGATGGCCACCGATCCCAACGACCCCGAGACGCCGTTCGACGACCGCGCCACGTGCGAGTCCGAGACCCTGCTCGTCGACAACACCGGGCGCATCCTCGCCATCGGCGGCATCTCGGCCGTCGTGGCCCTCGGCGCCTACACGCTGCGCCACCGCATCAGGCCCCGCTCGCTGTCGGCGCCCACCACACCGGCCCACGCCTGAGCGCCGCGCCGACGCGACCCCGGGATCAGGAGACGCCGGCGGCGACCGGCTCGGGCAGGTCGACGGGGAGCGCCTCGACCGCCACCGCATCCCGGGCCCGGCGCTCGTAGGCCCAGCCCGGGCCCCGGAAGACGTACGACAGCCGGTCCCGCCACGTCGTCGCGCTGCGCACGTCGCGGATGATGTCGGCGTACTCGTGGGTGGCGATCCGGACCGGGTGGTGGGTCTCGATGTTGCGGGTGAGGCCGTACACGACCTCCTCCTCCTCGACCTGGTGGGTGGCGAACAGCCGGTCCCAGATGATCAGGATGCTGCCGTGGTTGCGGTCGAGGTACTTCCGGTTCGACCCGTGGTGCACCCGGTGGAGCGACGGCGAGTTGAGCACCCGCTCGGCCTTGCCGATCGAGCGGATGGCCTCGGTGTGGATCCAGAACTGGTACAGCAGGTTCACGCCACGGGCGGTCTCGATGACGTCGGGGCGGAAGCCGAGGAGGGCCAGCGCGCCGTAGGGCAGCGTGGCCGTGAAGGTGTCGGCCACCGGCTGCCGCAGCGCCGTCGAGAGGTTGTAGTGCTCGCTGGAGTGGTGGACGACGTGGACGGCCCACACGTACCGGCTCTCGTGGGCCAGGCGGTGGTTCCAGTAGTAGACGAAGTCCCACGCGAGCACGGCGCCGGCGACGGCCAGGGGGCCGTTGCCGAGGTCGCGCCCGGGGCGCCGGGCGAAGAGCTTGCGGGCCGCCGTGCGGTTCGCCCAGCCGGTGGCCACGCTGACGCCACCGGCGACGAGGGCGGTGGCGCCGGCGGACGAGGCCACCTTCTGCGCCGCGGTGGCGAGCCGGCGCCGCTCGGCTCGTGGACCGGTCGTCGCTCGGGCCGGGCCGCCGGCCGGATCGACGCCGTCCGGTCCGGTGTCGTCCGCGCCGGTGCCGTCGAGCGCCGCCGTGGCGTCGGCCAGCGAGGTCGGGGGCACGACCCCAGCGGGGCCGAGGGGGCCCTCGCCCTTGCGCGCCAGCACGTCGGCCACGGTGGTGACGGCCCCGGCCGCGAGGGCGGCGCCCATCAGCACCTTGGCGTAGCGGCCCTTCCCTGGGGTCACCGGCGCCAGCAGGCGCTGCAGCGCGAGCGGCACGAGCAGGCTGCCGACGCCCATGGCCAGGCTGGCGATGGTGTCCTCGCGCTCGTAGTCGCCCGGCGTGCGGCCGCGCTCGGGCGCGGTGCGCTTGAGCCATGCGTGCTCGGCGCCCATCCCACCGAAGTACGCCGGGATGGCGATAAGCGTCAGATCCACTGGACCGCTCCCCTCTGGAGGTCCCCGCCATTGTGCCGTCGCCCCGTGGCCGGTGCCGCATCGGGCGACGGGCCGACGGGGTTGGGATCGGCCCGGCGTGGGCGCAGGCTGGCCGGGTGCTGCGACCACGACGCATCGAGCCCGGTCCGGGCCAGGAATCGGTCTGGGACTACCCGCGGCCGCCGCGCCTGGAGCGGACCGACCGCCTCGTGCGCGTCGAGCACGAGGGCCGGGTGGTGGCCGAGACCCGGCGCGGCCTGCGCGTCCTGGAGACGAGCCAGCCGCCGGCGTACTACGTGCCGCCCGACGACGTCGACCGCTCGCTCCTGCGGCCCAGCGCGTCGTCCACCTGGTGCGAGTGGAAGGGCGCCGCCGCCTACGTCGACCTGGTGACCGAGCGCGGCACGATCGCCGACGTGGCGTGGTGGTACCCGTCGCCCTCGCCCGGCTTCGAGCCGCTGCGCGATCACCTGGCGTTCTACGCCCAGAAGCTCGACTGCTCCGTCGATGGCGAGCACGTCGAGCCCAACGAGGGCAGCTTCTACGGCGGCTGGATCACCTCGTGGGTGGTGGGGCCGTTCAAGGGCGCGCCCGGCACCAGCTTCTGGTAGCCGCCGGTCCCTCGGACCGGCAGCGGTGGGCCGGTCAGCCGGCGAGCGGGAGCGCCGTGGTGATCGAGCCGAGCTCGGCGAGCACGTGCTCGATCTCCGCGTCGAGGGCGCGGGCCTCGCCGCCGTACTCGTCGACGAGGGCCTTGCGCCGGGCCACCAGCTCGATGAGCTCCAGCTCCAGGCCCACCGCCCGGTCCTCGGGAGCGGCGTGCGCCTCCTCCCAGGCGAACGGCTCGGAGCTCGCCGTGGCGTGCTCGGCCGGGTGGGTGCGGGGGTGGATGGCGTGCATCGGTGGCCTCCTGAGCCGTCGTGCTCGGCTGGGCCCCAACCTCCCCCACCCAGATGGCGACCAGACATCGACGACGTTGCGGTCACGCGACGATCACGCGGCCGGGTGACGACCCTTCACCCCCGGGGGGCCAGCGGTCGTCCCACGACCTCGCCGGGCGGTCCGTGGCCGCGCCCGTACGCTGGATCGGTGCCCGACCCGACCGCGCCCCCGCCACCTGCGCCGGTGCCCGTCGTGCCCCTCGGCGACCGCATGCCCACGCCGGCCGATCCGGACCTCGCGGTCGACGCGTTCGTGGGCTGGGTCGCCGATCGCGGCCTGGCGCTGTACCCGGCCCAGGAGGAGGCGCTGCTCGAGCTGGCGTCGGGGGCGCACGTCATCGTCAACACCCCCACGGGTTCGGGCAAGAGCCTGGTCGCGACCGCGGCCCACCTCATCGCCCTGGCCGAGGGTCGGCGCACCTTCTACACCGCGCCCATCAAGGCCCTCGTGTCGGAGAAGTTCTTCGAGCTGTCGGCGACGTTCGGCCCGGAGCGGGTCGGCATGCTGACCGGTGACGCCTCGGTCAACCACGACGCGCCGATCATCTGCTGCACCGCCGAGATCCTCGCCAACCTGGCCCTGCGAGAGGGTCGCCACGCCGACGTCGGCCAGGTCGTGATGGACGAGTTCCACTACTTCGCCGACCCCGAGCGGGGCTGGGCGTGGCAGGTGCCGCTCCTCGAGCTGGTCGACGCCCAGTTCGTGCTCATGTCCGCGACCCTGGGCGACGTCTCCCGCTTCACCGATGACCTCCCCCGCCGCACCGGACGACCCGTCGCCGTCGTCACCTCGGCCTCCCGCCCGGTCCCCCTGGTGCACGACTTCAAGGTCGAGCCCCTCACCGACGTGCTGGA
>DATAGR010000352.1:0-1503 GCA_036263575.1 Aquihabitans sp.
CCTTCTCGAACACCGCCCCGGGCATCACGTCGGCCACCACGAAGGCGCTGTAGGGATCGAGCCGGCCGTCGGGCCCGAGCGGTGGCCGCTCCCAGCGGAACCACGTGGCGCTCTCGGCCCGCTCGCGCGGCGTGTCCTCCCAGAACGGCGTGCCCAGCGCCGGGCGGCCCTCCAGGACGTCGTCCCAGAACGGGAAGTTCGGGCGGTCGACCACCCCGGACTCCGGGGGCAGCGGGTCGCGGAACGACGGCTGGCCCTCCGGGTCGGGGACCTCGGGGTAGGCGAGCTCGGTGAACGTGAAGCCGGGCCGGGGCGAGCCGAACACGGCGAGCGCGGTGAACCCGGCGGCGGCGTCCGGTGACCGCACCGTCGCCTGGGCCTGCGAGACCGAGCGGCCCCGGCGCAGGACCTGCACGTCGACCACCACCGGCCCGGCCTGCACGGGGCTGACGAACACGCCGTGGAACGAGCGCAGCGGCTGGACGACGCCCTCGTCGACGTGGAGCTCGGCGGCGAGGGCCTTGGCGGCCACGGCGGCGAGGATCCCGCCCTGCGGCACGAGGGCCAGCACCCACTCCTGGCCGATGGTGGCGGTGTAGCGCCCCCCGCCCTCGGCCCGCACCGAGGTGGCGTCCCACGGATCGGTGCCGTCCACGCCGCGGACCCTAGGGTCCGCCGCCGCTCGGCCGGCCACGAGTTCGGGTCAGGGCAGCGGGAACGGGTCGGGCGAGAGCCAGACCGCACCGGCGACGACGAACGTGGCCACGAGCCAGATCACGACCATGCGCTCGGTCGTGCGCCCCTCGGGGACCCACCGGGCGACCAGGTGGTCGAGGCCCAGGCCGGTCCGGAACCGCCCGGACCCGTCGCGCGCCGTGCCGACGATCACGCCGACGACGAGCGCACCGATGGCTCGCAGCGCCCAGTCGACGACCGGCGAGCCCTCGGCCAGGTTGTCGAGCCCGTACCACCCGGCGAGCAGGACGGCGCCCACGCCGATCATCGGGGTGGCCCGGACCAGGGAGACGAGGGCGTTGCGGAGGAAGCGGGCCGGCGCCAGCGCGCCGGGCGCGAGGCGCTGCTCGGCCCAGCCCGACGCCACGCCGTGCTCGGCGCGGAGGCGGTGGGCGACCGAGTCCCCGATGGTCGCGAGCAGCGGCAGGGCCAGCAGCACCACGACCGCCGTGCCCAGCACCGGCGCGGCGGCGCCCACGGCCACGGCGATCCCGGCGAGGGGCACGAGGAGCTTGCGGCGCCCCGGCCGGTGGGGCCCGACGACGCCGGGGGTGCGGGGCTCGGCAGGGCCGCCGACCACGCGCTGGGGCTCGACCGGGCCCGGCGGCGGGAGGAAGCGCTCGTGGAGCGGGTGGGCGACCGCCGTGCGGGCGGCGTCGGCTGCGGCCGCCCCTCGGTGACCGCCGCCGCCCACCGCCGTCGCGTCGGGGTCGAACGGTGCCCCGTCGTGCCGCGTCGCCTCGCCGTGCCGCGGCGCCTCGCCGTGGG
>DATAGR010000353.1:0-3762 GCA_036263575.1 Aquihabitans sp.
GACGTGAAGGCGCTCGCGGCCCAGACCGACATCGAGGTGTTCCGCGAGGGCTTCTACTTCGACGACCTCGACGAGTCACGGGCCGACGTCCCCGAGATCAAGGTCATCTTCGGCGCCTTCGCGGGTGCGGCGATCTCCATCGGGTTCGCCGACGCCGGGATCGACGGCGGCGTCGACCTCGACATCTCGTTCAACGCCCACGACCCGAACAAGGACGGCAAGGTCCGCTTCGAGGAGTACCAGCTCCTGAAGTCGCCGGCCTGCCTCTTCGACGTGTCCGCGGGCCTGAGCTTCTACCTGACGTTCCGCCTGCACGTCGACCTGCTGTTCTTCACGGTCGACAAGGTGTGGGACATCTACCGGAGCCCGCGCATCAGCCTGTTCGAGTTCGCCTGCGACGACCAGCCGATCGTGCTGGCCACCAAGGACGAGACGGCCAAGACGCTGACGCTGACGATCGGCAACCCGACCGCGCGCCAGGGCTTCCTCAGCGCCGTCAGCGAGAACTACGCCGTGAAGCAGCTCGGCTCGGCTGCCGCGGGCCGACAACGGTTCTCGGTCACCGCGTTCAACCTGACGCAGGTGTACGACGTGCCGGCCGGCACGACGATCGTGGCCGACGCCGGCGCGGGCAACGACCAGGTCCGCCTGCTCCCCGGTGTCGAGGTCCGCACCGCGGCCGACGGTGCCAAGACGGTCGAGACCATCGACTTCGACGCGCCGTCCCGCCTGGTGGGCGGTGCCGGCAACGACCGCCTCGTCGGCGGCGCCGGCGTGGACGACCTCGACGGTGGCGGCGACACCGACGCCCTCGAGGGCGGCGCGGCGGGCGACGTCCTCGAGGGCGGCCCGGGCACCGACACGCTCGACGCCGGCGCCGGTGGCGACACGCTCGACGGCGGTGCCGGCACCGACTCGGTGAACGGCGGCGCCGGCCCGGACATCGTGCGTGGCGGCACCGGTGACGACCAGCTCGACGGCGGCACCGGCGCCGGGCGCGACGCCCTCTTCCCGACGTCGGACGCCGGCGTGATCGCCGGCCTGCTCGACAGCGGCGATGCCGTGGTGGGCGACGGCGGCAACGACGTCATCACCGGCGGCGACGGCTCCGACATCGTGGTCGGTGGCGGGCTCGACACGTCGGCGTTCGTCCGCACCGCGGTCGAGAACGTGACCATGCTCGGCATGCAGCAGTCGGGCGCGCTGGTGAACGTGCCCGTGGCCCTCGCCACGTTGGCGCTGCCGACCCTCGAGCAGGTGCGGACCACCTGCGCCGACGCCGGCACGGCCACCACGCCGGCGGAGCGCGACAAGGTCACCGGCGGGCCCCAGGGCGACCAGGTCCTCGGCGGCGGCGGCGCCGACGACCTCTCCGGCGGGGCCGGGGCCGACGTGGTCTGCGGTCGCGGCGGCGACGACCTCCTGTTCGGCGACGGCGGCGACGTCGCGGCCGAGGACGAGGGCGCGGACGAGGTGCGTGGCGGCCCGGGTGCCGACCGCATGTTCCTGGGCGGCGGGGCCGACCAGGCCTTCGGCGACGCCGGCATCGACCTCGCCCGCGGCGGGACGGGCGACGACGTCCTCACCGGCGGCGAGGGCGCGGACCTCCTCCTCGGCGAGGCCGGCGCCGACCGGATCGCCGGTGACGACCCCACCACGACGGGCGGCACCGCCGGATCGGGCCGCTCCATCGTCTGCGGGACCCAGACCGGCATCGTGAACGGCAAGGTCGACCTCGACGGCGACCTCGTCGGCTCGACCACCGACACCGGGCAGCTCGAGGGCATGGCGGTCGACGCCGGGATCGTCGAGGACTCGGCCGGCAACGCCTTCAGCGGCGTGCTCGGCAGCACCGTGTTCAGCGGCGGCCGGGCCGACCTCGACGGGAACGGCACGGCCGACAGCGCCGCCGACACCGGCGTCGTCGACCTCGCGGGCGCCACCGGCAACGTCGGCAACGGCGACTGCATCCTCGGTGGCGACGGCACCGATCCCTCGCTCACCGGCGGCGACGGTGGTGACAGCATCGACGGCGGCGACGGCGACGAGCCGAGCATCCGTGGCGAGGGCGGCGACGACCTCGTGCGGGGCGGCACCGGCGAGGACACCGTACTCGGCGACGCCGGCAACGACCTCGCGATCGGCGACTCGGGCGACGACGCCCTCGAGGGCGGCGACGGCGACGACGTCCTGCGGGGCGGCGCCGACCGCGACCTCCTCATCGGCGGCTCGCAGACCGACGGCGCCACCGACGGCGCCGACGAGCTCATCGCCGACCGGGGCGACGACGTCCTGACGGGCGACAACGCCCGCATGACGAGGGTCGCGGCGAGCGACACCGGGACCGCCATCCCCGGCGTCTCGGTCACGCTCCTCGGCGCCACGCCCCGTGCGGGCGGCACGTTGGACGACACCCTCTTCGGCGGCTTCGACGACGACTGGGCCTTCGGCCAGGCCGGCGCCGACACCGTGCGCGGCGGCCACGACGACGACGTCGTGGAGGGCGGCCCCGGGGCCGACACCGTGCACGGCGACGATGACGCCGACCTGGTCGTGGGCGGCTCCTCGACCGGCGGCGCGGTGACGCCCGGTCGCTCGGGCGCCGCCCTCCCCGACGGCGGCGACCGCCTCTTCGGCGACGCCGGTGCGGACCGCCAGGACGACGCCGACGTCATCGCCGGCGACAACGCCCGCCTCGACGCCGGGGACGTGCCGTCGATGCCGTCGGGTGCCGACATCAAGCTGTTCGACGTCGTGGCCATCGGCCAGACGGCGCCGGCGGGCAGCGGCGGCGCCGACACCATCGAGGCCGGCGGCGGCGACGACGCCGTGTTCGGCCAGGTCGGCGACGACGAGGTCCGCGGTGGAATGGGCCACGACGTCATCGAGGGCGACGCCGGCTCGGACCGCCTGTTCGGCGGCCCCGACGACGACGCCATCGCCGGCGGCAGCTCCGTGCCCACCGACGGCGTCGTGGTCAACACCCGGATCATCACGAAGGCCCAGAACCAGGCCGACGGCGACGACCTCGTCGACGGCGGCACCGGCGACGACGTCATCGCCGGCGACAACGCCCGCCTCCTCGACCGGGGCCCGGGCACCCGGGCCGACGGCACCCGCCAGCGCCTCATCCGCCTCTTCGACGCCGAGGTCACCACCTCGACCCCGACGGCGGCCGGGCGCGGGGCCGACACCCTCCTCGGTGCCGCGGGGAAGGACATCATCTTCGGCCAGGGCGGCCCGGACTGGATCTCGGGCGGCGACGGCGACGACATCGCCGAGGGCAACGCCAACGGCGACACCATCGCCGGCAACGGCGGCGAGGACGACCTGACCGGCGGCGGCTCCGCCACCGACGGCATCGTGATCACGAGCGAGGTCGACCGGTTGCTGGGCGCGCCGTCCAGCCTCGTCGACGCCTCGGCGTCGACGCTGCTGGACGGCGCCGACGCCATCTACGGGGCCGACGCCCCGAGCGTCCCGGCCACGCCGGCGCTCGACCCGACCTCCATCGGCACCGCCACCGACAGCCACGACGTGGTGGTCGGCGACAACGGCCGCATCACGCGGACCGCCGCCGCCGGCGGGTGGCGGACGCTGTCCGGGGCGGCCTTCTCGACCCGGACCGTCCGCACGGTCGCCATGGCCGACGCCGCCCCCGGGGCGACCGCCAGCAGCGACGCCCTCTTCGGGCAGCTGGGCGACGACGACGTCTACGGCGGCTTCGACAGCGCCACGACGCCCGCGCCGGTCCTGGTCGGC
>DATAGR010000354.1:0-2354 GCA_036263575.1 Aquihabitans sp.
GTCAACACGATCGTGAACTCGTACAACCGGAACTTCCCGAAGCGCAACGACGGCTCGGCCAACACGCTGAGCTTCGTGACCTCCCCCGACACCGTGATCGCGCTGGCGCTGGCGGGCCGCCTGGACTTCAACCCGGCCACCGACGCGCTCACCACCGCCGACGGCGAGGAGGTCCGCCTCGACGAGCCCGTCGGCGTGACCCTCCCCGAAGCCGGCTTCGACCCCGGCGAGGACACGTTCGTCCCGCCGCCCGCCGAGCGGTCCTCCGTCGAGGTCGCCGTCTCGCCCGACTCGGACCGCCTCCAGCTGCTCGAGCCGTTCCCCGCCTGGGACGGCCAGGACTACGTCGCCCTGCCGATCCTGATGAAGGCGCTCGGCAAGTGCACCACCGACCACATCTCCATGGCCGGGAAGTGGCTCAAGTACCGGGGCCACCTCGAGAACATCTCGGGCAACCTCTTCGCCGGCGTCATCAACGCCTTCACCGAGGCCGACGGCACCGGCAAGGACCCGCTCGACGGCGAGACCAAGGCCTTCCCCGACATCGCCAAGCACCTCCACGAGGCCGGCGTGCCGTGGGTGGCCGTCGGCGACGAGAACTACGGCGAGGGCTCCTCGCGCGAGCACGCCGCCATGGAGCCCCGGTTCCGCGGCGCCCGGGTCATCCTCGTGCGCAGCTTCGCCCGCATCCACGAGACCAACCTCAAGAAGCAGGGCGTCCTCCCGCTGACCTTCGCCGACCCCAGCGTGTACGACCAGATCGAGGAGGACGACAAGCTCTCGTTCCTCGGCCTGGCCGACCTGGCCCCGGGGAAGCCCGTCTACGCCGAGATCGTCAAGCCCGACGGCACCACCGTGCCGTTCGAGGCGCTCCACACCATGAACGACGAGCAGATCGCCTGGTTCCGTGCCGGTGGCGCCCTCAACATCATCCGTGCCCGGGCGGCGCAGGGCTGATGGCGGGCAAGCGCCGCAAGGGCGGGCCGCCGTCGTCCACGACCCCGACCGGCACGTCGGGCGCGCCGGTCGACCCGAACCTCGCGCTGTTCGCCTCCTACGTCCGCGGCGAGGAGCAGCGCGAGCGCGACGCCAAGCGGGCGGCACGCGAGGCGCGCCAGCAGGCCGAGACCCTCGCCGAGCTGCAGGCGGCGAAGGACGCGGCCGCCGCCGAGGTCAAGCGCCTGCGCAGCCGGGAGGGCGTGAGCCCCGAGCAGCGGGCGGCGGCCGACGCCGCCTATCGGGAGGCGCTCGCCGCCGTCGTGGCCGCCGAGACCGGCGAGGCCCCGGCGTGGGCCCCACCCCCGCCCGAGCCGGAGACCGAGGCCGAGGCCCCGCCCGCCGACGACGACGCCGCCGACCCTGCGACGGACGCCGATGCCGAGGCGGTCGCCCGCGACGACGGCTCGACCGAGGACGACGCCGCAGCCGGGTGATCGCGCCGGCGTGCCGGCCTGCCCCGTTGGTCCGTTGTGCCCGATCCCGGGTGCACGCACCGCGTAGGGTGCGGGCGTGACCACGCTCCCATCCCGACTCGCCGCCGCCCTCGCCGCCGGCCTGCTGGCCCTGGCTGCGACCTCCTGCGGGGTCGAGGTCGCGGACGACGCCGACGCGGCCCTCCCGACGGTCGAGGTCCCCGACGACACCACGCCGGCGACCGTCGCGCCCGAGACGGAGTCGGAGACCGAGAGCGAGTCGGAGTCGGAGAGCGAGTCCGAGTCGGAGTCCGAGAGCGAATCGGAGACCGAGAGCGAGAGCGAGTCGGAGACCGAGAGCGAGAGCGAGTCGGAGACCGAGATCCCCGGCCTCGACGAGGACGCGCTGAAGGACCAGCTCGTCACCGGCTTCCAGTCGCTGGGCCTCGACGAGGGCCAGGCGAGCTGCCTGGCCGACGCCTACCTCGAGGAGTTCGGCACCACGAGCACGGCAACCCCGGACGTGAACGTGATGTTCGACCTCTTCGACGAGTGCGGCATCGACCCCACCACCATCGGCGGCGGCTGACCTCCCTCAGTCCCGCCCGGGCCGGCGATCGACCTCGGCCGTCGGGTCGCCCTTGTAGCTCGCCGGCAGCGAGCGGGCGAGCTCCTCGGGCGTCGGCTCTCGACGCTCCCGGGCCTCGGCCGGCAGCAGGTCCACCAGCGCCTGCATGATCCGCTTGGTGTCGGCGTCGGCGCTCCGGTAGCGCAGGTCGACGGGCTCGCCAACGCGGGCCCGCACGGTCGGCGGGTTGCCGAGGGCGAGCACGTTCGGGGTGCGGGCGTTGCGCGGCCACACCTTCTCGGTGCCCCACAGGCCGATCGGGATCACCGGCGCCCGCGTCTGCGCCGCCAGTCGGGCCGCGCCCCACCGGCCCT
>DATAGR010000355.1:0-3262 GCA_036263575.1 Aquihabitans sp.
GCCGACCAGCGCTGATCACCACCCGAACGACCACACGACCCCCACGGAGGCCCCATGTTCACCGGCATCGTCGAGGAGCTGGGCACCGTCGCGTCCCGGCAGGGCCCCAAGCTCCGCATCGGCGCCACCACGGTCCTGGAGGACGTCGTGCTCGGCGCCTCGATCGCCGTCAACGGCACCTGCCTCACCGTCGTGGCCTGGGGCGACGGGTGGTGGGAGGCCGACGTCGTCGACGAGACCTACGACCGCACCGCCCTCGGCGCGCTGCAGCCCGGTGACCCCGTGAACCTGGAGCGGCCGGTGCGCCTGGCCGACCGGCTCGGCGGCCACCTCGTCCAGGGCCACGTCGACGCCGTCGGCACCATCGTGACGGCGGCGCCCGACCTGCGCGTGACGCTCGCCGAGCCGCTCCTCCGCTACGTCGTGGAGAAGGGCTCGATCACGATCGACGGCACCAGCCTCACCGTGGCCGCCGTGCACCCCGACGGCTTCTCCGTCGCGGTCATCCCGCACACCGCCGAGGTCACCACCCTCGGCACCAAGGGGCCCGGCGACCCCGTCAACCTCGAGCTCGACGTCATCGCCAAGTACGTCGAGTCGCTGCTGGAAGGACACCGCGCATGACCGACACCACCACCGGGCCCACCACGGGCGAGAACCGGGGTCCCGCCGACGACGGGCCGCTCACCGACATCGCGGTCGCCCTCGAGGCCTTCGCCCGCGGCGAGGTCCTCGTGGTGGTCGACGACGAGGACCGCGAGAACGAGGGCGACCTGATCATGGCGGCCGAGCACGTCACGCCCGAGAAGATCGCCTTCTTCCTGCACCACACGTCGGGGTTCATCTGCGCCCCCATCACGTCGCAGCGGGCCGCCGAGCTCGACCTCCGCCCGATGGTGGAGCAGAACACCGAGAGCATGCGGACGGCGTTCCTGGTGAGCGTCGACTACCGCCACGAGACCACCACCGGCATCTCCGCCTACGACCGGGCCGCCACGGTGCTGGCCATGGTGGACCCCACCACCCGCCCCGGCGACCTCGCCCGCCCCGGCCACATCCTCCCGCTCGAGGCGCGCGAGGGCGGCGTGCTGAAGCGGGCCGGCCACACCGAGGCCACCGTCGACCTGGCCCGCATGGCGGGGCTGTACCCGGCCGGGATCCTCTGCGAGATCGTGGACGAGAAGAAGATGGGCATGGCCCGCCAGCCCGAGCTGCGCCGCTTCGCCCGCGAGCACGACCTCCACATGATCTCGATCGCCGACCTGATCCGGTACCGGCGCCGCACCGAGAAGCTGATCCGCCTGGTGTCCGAGGCCCGGATCCCCACGGGCTGGGGCGACTTCACCGCCTACGTGTACGAGTCGGTGCTCGACGGCGAGCAGCACCTGGCGATGGTCCGCGGCGACCTCTCCGGCTCCGACGACACCCTCGTCCGGGTGCACAGCGAGTGCCTGACCGGCGACGTGTTCGGCTCCATGCGCTGCGACTGCGGCGTCCAGCTCGACGCGGCCATGAAGATGATCGCCGACGAGGGCACCGGCGTGGTGGTGTACCTCCGTGGCCACGAGGGTCGCGGCATCGGGATCGGCCACAAGATCCGCG
This sequence comes from Aquihabitans sp., assembly GCA_036263575.1. GTDB lineage: Bacteria > Actinomycetota > Acidimicrobiia > Acidimicrobiales > Iamiaceae > Aquihabitans. Next base: position 1,603 of record DATAGR010000355.1, read on the forward strand.
CCTACGAGCTCCAGGACTCCGGTCACGACACCGTCGAGGCCAACGTCGCCCTCGGGCTGCCCGTCGACTCCCGCGAGTACGGCATCGGCGCCCAGATCCTGGTCGACCTCGGCGTCACCAGCATGCGGATCATCACCAACAACCCGGCCAAGTACGGCGGCCTCGACGGCTTCGGGCTCGACATCACCGAGCGGGTCCCGTCGATCACCGCCCCCAACCCGGAGAACATCCGCTACCTGAAGACCAAGGCCGAGAAGATGGGCCACCTGCTCGAGGGCCTCGACCACCTGCCGGCCGACCCCGCCGGCGCGGTGGTCCCCGAGTCGGCCGACGACGTCCACGGCGACGACGAGGCCTGAGGTGGCCGGCGACCACGCCTCCGACGCCGCCCCGGCGCCCCGGCTCGACGGCGCCGGCCTGCGCATCGCGGTCGTGGCCGCCCGGTGGAACTCGCACATCACCGTGCGGCTCCTGGAGGGCGTGCACCGAGGGCTCGACGCGGCCGGCGTCGACCCCGCCGCGGTGGTCGTCGACTGGGTGCCGGGCGCCTTCGAGCTGCCCCTGGCCGCCAAGACGTGGGCCCTGTCGGGGCGCGTCGACGGCGTGATCTGCCTCGGGTGCGTGATCCGCGGCGAGACCACGCACTACGAGTCGGTGGCGGGCGAGTGCGCCTCGGGGATCCAGCAGGCGCAGCTCGAGACCGGCGTGCCGATCGCCTTCGGCGCCCTGACCGTCGAGAACCTCGACCAGGCCCTCGCCCGGTCCGAGGGCCCGGGGGGCCACAACGTCGGCGAGGACGGCGCCACTGTCGCCGTCGAGATGGCCGGCGTGCTCCGCCGGATCCGCGAGGGCTGACGGGCCAGCGGGTTGCGGTCGGCTGGGTAGGGTCGCCGCCATGACGAAGCCCGAGATCACGATCCCCGACGAGGCCCCGCCCACCAGCCTGGTGCTCGAGGACCTGGAGGTCGGCGACGGCCCCGAGGCCACGCCGGGCCAGCCGGTGGAGGTCCACTACGTCGGCGTGGCGTGGTCGACCAAGCAGCAGTTCGACGCCTCCTGGGACCGCGGCGACACCTTCGGCTTCAAGCTGGGCGCCGGCCAGGTCATCTCCGGCTGGGACGAGGGCGTGGCCGGCATGAAGCTGGGCGGCCGCCGGCGCATCACCATCCCGCCGGAGCAGGGCTACGGCGCCCGCGGCGCCGGCGGGGTGATCGGCCCCAACGAGACCCTGGTCTTCGTCGTCGACCTCCTCGGCGTGGGCTGATCGCAGCCCCGTACGGCTTGGCCCCGGCGCCGGGCGGCCCGGTACGGTCGTCGGGTGCTGAAGCTCGTCCTGCCCAAGGGCTCCCTCGAGAAGGCCACCCTCGAGCTGTTCGCCGCCGCCGACCTGCCGGTCAACCGGTCGTCGACGGTCGTCTACAAGGCCACGATCGACGACCCGCGGATCGAGTCGGTGCGCATCCTGCGCCCGCAGGAGATCCCGATGTACGTGGCCGAGGGCCGCTTCGACCTGGGCATCACCGGCCGGGACTGGATCGAGGAGACCGCGAGCGACGTCGTGTCGCTCGGCGAGCTCCAGTACTCGAAGGCCACCTCGCGCCCCATCCGCATGGTGGTCGCGGTGGCCGGCGACTCGCCGATCGACCGGGTCGAGGACCTG
>DATAGR010000356.1:0-2671 GCA_036263575.1 Aquihabitans sp.
CCGCAGGTGAAGGCCCACGTGTCGGTCCTGCTCGGCGCCCTCACGCTGGTGCAGGGGAGCCGCTACTGGCTCGACCGCTTCCGGCTGACGTTCTCCACCCGTGGCGCCGTCGACGGTGCCGCGTACACCGACTACAACGTCCAGCTGAAGGTGATCTACCTGCTGATCGCCATCTCGGTGTTCGCCTTCGGGCTGTTCATCGCCAACATCTGGCGGCGGGGCTGGGTGCTGCCGTCGATGGCGGTGGGGCTGTGGATCTTCGTGGCCGTGCTGGCCGGCGGGATCGTGCCGGCGTTCGTGCAGCGCTTCCGGGTCGAGCCGGCGGAGTCCTCGATGGAGGCGCCGTACATCAAGAACAACATCGAGGCCACGCGCGCGGCCATGAACCTCGACGACGTCGAGGAGAAGACGTTCGACGTGCGGTCGGACCTCGACGCGGAGACGTTGCAGCAGAACGTCGACGTGGTGTCGAACATCCGCCTGTGGGACCCGGCGGTCATGCGCGAGCACTACGCGCAGCTCCAAGGGATCCGGTCGTTCTACGAGATCAGCGACGTCGACGTGGACCGCTACGAGCTCGACGGCGAGCTGACCCAGGTGATGGTGGGCACCCGGAACCTGAACACGCCGGGGATCGAGTCGCCCACCTGGGAGAAGACCCACCTCGCCTACACGCACGGCTACGGCCTGGTGGTGGCCAAGGCCAACACCAAGACCCGCCAGGGCGGCCCCGAGCTGCTGGCCCAGGACGTGCCGGTGCGCACGACGGGCGGCCTGCCGGAGATCGAGCGGGCGGGCATCTACTTCGGCGAGGACAAGTCCGGCTACGTGATCGTGAACACCGATCGCCCCGAGATCGACTACCAGGACGAGCAGAACAACACCAAGACCACCACCTACGACGGCGAGGACGGGATCGAGATCGGCTCGGGCCTCTCCGGCTTCGTCCGGCGGTCGGCGTTCGCCCTGCGCTTCGGCGACGTGAACCCGCTCATCTCGGGGAACATCCGGCCCGGCTCCAAGGTGATGATCGAGCGCGACGTGAAGGCCCGGCTGCAGGCGGTGGCGCCGTTCCTCGCCTACGACCACGACCCCTACGCGGTGATCCTCGACGGCGAGGTCAAGTACGTGACCGACGCGTACACGACCACCCGCAACTTCCCGAACGCCCAGCGGGCCGACACCGGTGGCCTCGAGGACGGCAGCGGCCTGAAGGGGCGCTCGTTCAACTACGCCCGCAACTCGGTGAAGGCGGTGGTGGACGCCTACGACGGCACGGTCGACCTGTACATCGTGGACCGGGAGGACCCGATCATCCGGGCCTACGACAAAGCGTTCCCCGACCTGTTCAGCAGCGTCGACGACGCGCCCGAGGGGCTCCAGGAGCACTTCCGGTACCCGGAGGACCTGTTCACGGTGCAGACCCAGATGTGGGCCCGCTACCACGTGACCAACACGGACACCTTCTACAACGGCACCGACGCCTGGTCGGTGCCGGGCGAGCCGGGCGTGGCCACCATCGCCGCCACCGCCGGCGGCTCCGCCACGCCGACCACGGCGGTGGGCGCCGACAACCAGCCGCTCACGCCCGACGACCGCTTCGTGCCGCAGTACCTGCTCTCCCGCCTGCCCGGCGAGGAGGACGAGTCGTTCATCATCATGCGGCCGTTCGTGCCGTCGGGCGGCGGCAACCGGGGCGGCCTGCTGACGTCGTTCATGGTGGCCAACAGCGACCCCGAGAACTACGGGAAGCTGCAGAGCTACTCGACACCTGCGCTGCCCGACGGGCCGAGCCTGGCCGCGGACCAGATGGAGTCCGACGACGAGGTGCGCCGCCTGCGCAACCTGGTCTGCTCGGGCGGCACGACGTGCCGGCTTCGCAACATGACCATGGTGCCGATCGGCAACTCGCTGCTGTACGTGCGCTCTCTGTTCGCCAGCGGCGACGACAGCCAGGTGCCGCGCCTCGAGCGCGTGATCGTGAGCTACCAGACCGAGAGCGGCATCACGACCGAGGTCGACACCAACCTCCGCGATGCCCTGGTGAACCTGTTCGGGCCCGACGTGCCCGAGGAGGTCGAGAGCCTCGGCGTGGAGAACGAGGACGACGACGGCGACGGCGACGGGACCGGCACCGGCTCCGAGGACCCGGTGGAGGGGACCGAGGGCCCGACCACCACGACCGAGCCCGGCTCCACCACCACGACCGAGCCGGCGCCGACGGGTTCGCAGGAGGAGCGGGAGAACGAGCTCATCGCCCGCTTGGTCGAGGCCTTCGACGCCGCCGACGCCGCCGCCCGGTCCGGGAACCAGGTGGAGTACGCCACCCAGATCACCCTGGCCCAGGAGCTGGTCGACCAGCTCCAGGCGCTGCGGGGCGAGGCCCAGACGGGCACGAGCGGTGCGCCGTCAACCACGGCCCCGTCACCCGACGGCGGCGAGGCGTCCGGCGCAACCACCACGACCGCACCCAGCAGCGACGGCAGCACGACCACCACGACCAGCGCCGGGGCCTAGCGACGCTGGCCTCCGCCTATGCGGTGTCCGTTCGCCAACGTCACAGCGACAACCGCCGGCGGCCGCCAGGTTGCGACCGCCAGGGGAGGGTCGGTATGGTCACAGGGCTCGCCGCGGGGTGGAGCAGTCTGGTAGCTCGTCGGGCTCATAACCC
>DATAGR010000357.1:0-3263 GCA_036263575.1 Aquihabitans sp.
CCCGGCACGAGGTCGGCGACGCAGATCGAGGGCACGGGCCCGGCCGTCGGTGCCCGCTACGAGCTCGCCGTGGGCTGGACCACGCTGCGCTACGAGATCGCCGAGCTCGAACCGCCCCGCCGGGTGCAGGCCCGGGCCCGCAGCCGGTTGTTCACCTCGGTCGACACCGTGACGGTCGAGCCTGCGGGCGACGGCGCGCTGGTGACCTACCACGCCGACCTGCGGCTGAACGGCCCGCTCTCGGTCGCCGACCCCCTGCTCGGCGTGCTCTTCCACCGCATGGGCGAGCAGGCCGCCGACGGCCTGGCCTCGGCGCTCGACGGGTCGCGCCGCACCTGAGCACCCCCCCGGCGCGAATGAGTACCGCTTGCTCAAGGCCGCACGGGCTGGCTTCCGTACCTTCTCCCGTGGGCGCCACCGTGGCGCCGGGGCGGCTCGGCCGCCGTGCGGGAAGGAAGCGTGATGAAGCGAGTGTTCGGGTTCGCGATGGCTGTGGGGTTGCTCGTGGGCGGTGCTGCGGGGTGCAGCTCCGACGGTGACGACAAGGCCGCCGACGCAGCGGCGACCGCCGACGCCGGTGGCGAGGGCGGCGGCGGCGGGGGCGGCAGCGAGAGCGCCGCGGCGGTGGCCGAGTATGCGACGCCGTCGACGAGTACGTGAAGAAGGTCGAGGACGTGCGGGACGACCCCGCCCAGGCGGCAGGGCTGGCGACCGAGGCCCAGGAGCTCAGCTCGAAGGGCGCCGAGCTGGCCACCGCCGGCCTGTCGCAGGACGAGGCCCAGGAGGTCGCCGACTGCACCGAGCGGTCGACCAACGCCCTCATGCCGGGCTGACCCGATCGGCCGGCATCGACCGGATCCGCCGACGGTCGCCGGCGTGGGCCACGGACCCTCGCTCCCTCGGGCGAGGGTCCCGGCGCGTCCGGGCCCGGGCTACGCCTCGTGGATCGTGGTGGTGACAGCGACGGCGCTCGGCGTCCTCGGCGTCGAGCTGAAGCCGAAGCGGACGGGAGGCCACACGTCGGCGAGGGCCCCGAGGTCCACGCCGTCGAGCGACACCCGGACCGACGTGATGCGGTGCTGGTCGGTGGCCCCGTACCACTCGCGGCGCCCGTTGCCCGCGGTGCCGCGGGTGCGGACGCCGCGGAGCGCCACCCGGGCGATCGGGTCGACGAGCGTGCACCACCAGCGGGAGCGGGCGACCGGCGTCGGCACGGCGTGGAGCACCCACCCGATGGCGGTCCGGCGCCCGACGCCCACGTCGGCGGTGAGCGCGCCGGCCGACAGGTGCAGGCCGGCGGGGCTGCGGTCGACGGCGACGGCCACGAGCTCGACGCGATCGAAGACGTAGGTCGCCTGCACGAACTCGGCGACCTGCTCGGTGGGGGCCAGGAGCGTGCGGGTGCCGTCGGGCGCCTCGTGCATCACGTCGGCGAAGGACCCGAACGGCGAGCGGGGCCAGCGCCCCACGACGACGCGGTGGCCCGACGTCGTCCCGAACCCGCAGATCTCGCCCTCGAACCGCTCGTAGGTGTGCTCGGCCACCCGGCATGGGTACCACGGCGTCGCCGGTCCGCCACCACCGGGCTCGGGGTGTCGGCGGGGACGTAGGGTCCCGCCCATGCACGACGCCGTGACCGTCCGCATCGATGCCTCCCCCGAGGAGGTCTGGGCGCTCGTCAGCGACGTGACCCGGATCGGCACCTACAGCCCCGAGACCTTCGAGGCGGAGTGGCTCGACGGGGCCACCGGCCCGGCCGTGGGCGCGCGCTTCCGAGGCCACGTGAAGCGCAACGGGCGCGGCCCCACCTACTGGTCGACCTGCACGGTGGTCGAGTGCGAGCCCGGGCGCACGTTCGCGTTCACGGTGGGGCCGCCCGACAAGGCGCTGAACTCCTGGCGGTACGACCTCGTGCCGGCCGGGGACGGCACCGACGTCACCGAGTCCTTTCGCCTCACCGACAAGCTGCCCTTCCGCCTCTACTGGGCGGTGGCGGGCCGGGCGCGAGGGCGGACGAACCGCAACGGCATGCAGACCACGCTCGAACGGATGCGGTCCGAGCTGGAAGGGTGATTCGTCCGGCGTGGCGCATCGCAACCACCCCTCCGGGTAGGTCCGGTGCCGGAGGTCACACGATGCACCCACGACGGTGGACCATCCCCACCGATCCCGAACCCCACGTCGTCGAAGCCGTTCGCCACGCCATCCGCGACGTGCTGGGCGAGCTCGGCGTCCACCCCCTCGCCGATGCCGAGCTCCTCACCTGGGAGCTCATCACCAACGCCCTGTTCCACACCACCACGCCCGTCGAGGTCGTCGTGAGCACCCAGCACGGGGCGGCACGTGTCGCCGTCCACGACGACAGCGACGACGCCGTCGAGCTCCGGACCTTCGACCCGCTGCGAGTCGGCGGGCACGGGCTCGAGCTGGTCGACGCGCTGTCGGACGACTGGGGCGTGACCCAGGAGCGGCCCGGCAAGGCGGTCTGGTTCGAGCTCGCCTGCGGCGCGGCCGCCTGAGCCGACCGCACCCGTCGCCCGACGGCGCCGTGCCGGCCATGGCCGGCAGGCGGTGCGCCGTCGGCCATGCTGTCCGCCGTGGAGGGCAGAGCGCGCGGGCTGCGGCCCACCTTGGTGGGACTGGTCGTCCTCGGTGCCGGGCTGGCGATCACGGTCGGTCTGACAGCCGCCGCGGCACGGGCCCACCGGGACAACGAGGACCGCCTGCTCGCCGAGCGCACGCGACAGGCGGCCGCCGTCTTGGAGGGATCGGTCCCCGGCGTGGAGGCACCGCTGGCCACGTCGGCCGGGCTCGCCGAGGTCTTGGCCCCGGGTCTCCTCGACGCCACGCTGGGCACCCAGGTCGGCCCGGAGGAGCGCTTCGTCTCGGCGTCGATCTGGCCGGTCGAAGGGGGCGAGCCCCGCGCGGTGGTCGGCGCGCCGCCCGCCCTCGCCGACCAGGACCCGGCCGCCATCCGCGAGTTCCTCGCCCTGGCTCGGTCCAACGACGGGATGAGCGTGCTCGACCTGCTCGACGGACCCGAGCCCCGGCTCGGCTACGCCCACACGGTCGAGGCCGAGCGGGCCCGGTTCGTGGTCTACGCCGAGCAGGCCCTGCCGAGGCGCCGGACGGAGGTGGTCCAACCCGACTCCGCCTTCACCGGGCTCGACTACGCGCTCCACCTCGGCGACCGGGAGACCGCGGGGACGCTCCTCGCCGCCAGCACCGACGACCTCCCCCTGGACGGTCGGCGGGCCGAGGAG
>DATAGR010000358.1:0-2056 GCA_036263575.1 Aquihabitans sp.
CTGGCCGTCGTCGGCTGCGGCGGCGCGGGGCGCCTGCACCTGGACGCGTGCGCACGGGCCGGCATCAGCCCCTCGGTCCTTGTGGACCGCGATCCCGGGCGGCTCGACGAGCTGGCCCGCCGCTGGCCGGGCGTGTCGGTCGCCGAGTCGGCGGCAGACGTCGCCGATCGCTTCGACGTCGCCGTGGTCGCCGTGCCCGACCGGCACCACGCGTCGGTGGCGATCGCCCTCCTGGCGGCGGGCAAGGACGTGCTCGTCGAGAAGCCGATGGCCGGCGGCCGACGCGAGGCCCAGGAGATGGTGGCCGCCGCCGCCGAGGCGGGTCGCACCCTGGCGGTCGCCCACGTGCGCCGGCACCTGGCGGTGAAGTCGTGGGCCCACGAGGTGGTGGCGTCGGGCCGGCTCGGCGCGGTCGAGGCGATCGAGGTGTCCCAGGGCGGGCTCGACCACTGGGTGGCCGACACCGGCGGCTACGTGCAGGAGGCCGTCGGCGGGGCCCTTGCGGACCAGGGCGCCCACTCGATCGACCTGCTCACGTGGTGGTTCGGCGCCCTCGAGGTGCGGTCGTGCGTCGACGACGCCCGGGGCGGTCACGAGGCGGACGCCACCGTCGAGGCGGTGGCCGCCGGCGGCGTGCCCGTCCGGTTGGAGGTCAGTCGCGTCCGGCCCCGGCGCAACACGATCCGGGTGCACGCCGAGCGGGGCACGCTCGAGGTGGCGCTCGACCACTACCAGCCGCGGCAGGTGGTGCAGGTGCCGGCGGGTCTGGCGGCGCGCCCGTTCGACCAGCGGCCCGAGGACCTGGCCGTGCAGTTCGACCGCCAGCTCGCCGCCTTCGCCGCCGCGCTGGGCGGGGCGTGGCCGACGACCCTGGCCACCGCCGCCGACGGCGCATCGGTGGCCGGCGTGATCGAGGACTGCCGGGCCCTCCGCCGGCCCGAGGAGCTCGAGTGGATGCGATCGGCGACCGCGTGACGGCGGCACCGGTGGCCGTCCTCGGGGCCACCGGCGCCGTCGGCGGCCGCTTCGTGGAGGTGGTGGCCGGCGAGGACCGGGTGCCGCTGCGCGTGGTCGTCCGGCGCTGGACGAGGACGGCACGGGTGGTGCGGTACCCGGTGGAGCTCCGCCAACCGTCGGCCGTGGGCGACGGCGGCGTCGACGTCCTGGCCGAGGCGCTGGCCGGGTGCGCCGCCGCCGTGAGCTTCATCGGGGGCCCGGACGTCGACCCACCGCTCGCGCGAGCGGTGGTCGCGGCGTGCCACCGCTCCGGCGTGCGCCGGCTGGTGCACCTGGGGTGCCTGCGGTCGTCGACCGACGCAGCTGATCCCGCCGATCGCGCTCGGCGGGCCTTCGAGGACGCGCTGGTCGTCGACGGCCAGGCGGCAGGGTTGGAGGTGGTCGTCCTGGCCGCGTCGCTCGTCCACGGGCCGTTCACGAGGGCCGGGGCCCACGAGCCGCTCGACGCGGCGCGGCGTGGTCGCGTGGCCGTGGCGGCGGGGAGCGGGCCGTGCCACCTCGTCTACGTCGACGATGTGGTCGCGGCCGTGTGGGCGGCGGCCAACGGGCCCGTCCGCTGTCGGGGCGGTTCCCCGTGTCCGGACCGGCACCGGTCTCGTGGGCGGACCTCTTCGGCTCGTTCGAGCCGCTCGTGGGCCGGCCGACCGTCGCGGTGCTGCCCGACCACGAGCTCTCGGCGTTGGTGGCCGCCGCCGAGGTCGGCGCTCCGGCGGTCCGCTGGCCGCCGGTGCCGGGCCGGGCTCAGCGCGTGCCGGCGGCGATCGCCCGGCGCGTGCGCCCGGGGGCGGTGGCTCCTCCTGCCCGGCGGTGGCTCGTGCTGCCCTCGGCGAAGGAGCTGGCCCACCGAGCCGTCGACGAGCCGGTGTCGCTCGTCGAGACCGAGGCGGCGCTCGGCTGGCGTCCCGTCGTGTCGTTCGACGAGGCCGTGCGGCGCACGACCGCCTACCTCCGCTGGGCCGACCCGGCGTAGCGGAGGCGCCGCGCCCACCACTGGGCGCGCAGCAGCGATCCGGCGCCCGCAGGGACGGTGCGCGCCGCG
>DATAGR010000359.1:0-2092 GCA_036263575.1 Aquihabitans sp.
ATCCGGGGACCGGCGACCACGCCGGACGATGAGCGCTACGCGCCGAGGAGCGACCCATGGAACCGACCACCGCACCCGCCGTCCAGGGCGACCGCGCCGTTCCCTTCGCCGGCTTCGAGGAGGTCGACCTCGCCACGTCGCGCGGCAGCGTGCGCGCCGTCGTCGCCGGCAGCGGACCGCCCGTCCTCCTGCTGCACGGCTACCCGCAGACGCACCTCATGTGGCGCGACGTGGCGCCGCTCCTCGCAGCAGGCCACACCGTCGTCGCCACCGACCTCGCCGGCTACGGGGACTCCTTCGAACCGGCGACGGCACCGGATCATGCCGCCCACTCGAAGCGCTCCTTGGCCCGAGATCAGGTGGAGGCCATGGCGGCGCTCGGTCACCAGCGCTTCTCGGTCGCCGGCCACGATCGGGGCGGCCGGGTGGCGTACCGCATGGCGCTCGACCACCCGCACGTCGTCGAGCGCCTCGCCGTGCTCGACATCGTCCCCACCGGCGAGGTGTGGGCGCGCGCCGACCGGCGCTTCGCCCGCGGCTACTGGCACTGGGCCTTCCTCGCCCTGCCGGCCCCGCTGCCCGAGCGCCTGATCGGTGGTGACCCCCAGGCCTTCTTCGACCTCCACGTCCGCGCCGGCATGGGGCTCGGCGCCGCTGCGGGCCGCTACCCGGACGAGGTGGTCGATGCGTACCGCCGGCCGTTCGACGACCCGGGCGCGGTGGAGGCCATGTGCGAGGACTACCGGGCCGGTGCGACGATCGACGTCGACCACGACGACGCCGACCGGGCGGCGGGGCGGACCATCGGCTGCCCGACCCTCGTGCTCTGGGCCGGGCGAGGCGGCCTGCCTCGGTTCTACGACGACGTGGTCGACGTGTGGCGCCCGTGGGCGCCGGACGTCCGCGGGCACGCGATCGAGGGCTCGCACTTCTTCGCCGAGGACCAGCCGGACCAGACCTTCGAGGCGCTGCAGGCGTTCCTGACGGACACCTGACGACACCCTGACGGCGGTCTGTCGCCACGGCCGCCCGTTGCTGTGCGCGCGGCCCGACTTCCCGTGAACCGGCCGCCCAGCGGTGCCAGACTCGGCGCCGAGGCCCGGCCGTCGGCCGCCTCCGCTGGGGGTGCCCGTTGCGCACGTCGTCCTCAACCCCGCCGCTCGCCGACCTCGTCGGGCGGGCCCGCGACCTGGAAGCGATCCTCGCCGTGGTGCCGACGGCCCGGAGCGGCGGCGGTTCGCTGCTGGTGGTCGGCGACCCCGGCATCGGCAAGAGCACGTTGCTCGACGTGGTCGCCGAGGAGGCGGCCGGCGCCGGCACCCGGGTGCTCCGTGCGTCGGGCGCCGAGTTCGAGGCCGAGGTGGCGTTCGCCGCCCTGCACCAGCTGCTCCTGCCGCTGCACGAGCGCTTCGGGGCGCTCGATGCCGTGCACCAGCAGGCGCTCGACGCCATCGTGAGCCCGTCGTCGGGGGCGGGCCCGGACCGGCTGGCGATCTGCGCGGCCACGCTGGCGCTGTTGGACGCCCTGGCCGACGAGCGCCCCGTCCTGGTGGTGGTCGACGACGTCGGGTGGCTCGACCGGCCGAGCGCCACGGTGCTCGGCTTCGTCGCCCGCCGCATCGCGGGGACGCCCACCGGCCTCCTCGCCGCCTGCCGGACCGACGCGAGGAGCTTCTTCGAGCGTGGCGACATCCCGGAGCTCGACGTGGGACCGCTCGACGAGCGCTCGTCGGGCCACCTCGTCGCCCGGCGCTACCCCGGCATGGCGCCGTGGGTGCGCCGCCGCATCCTGGGCGAGGCGAGGGGGAACCCCCTGGCCCTCCTCGAGCTCTCGGCGACCCTGACCGACTCGCAGCGGACCGCTCGCCTCGCCCTCCCGGAGACCCTCCCGCTCAGCCGCCGCCTGCAGGACCTCTTCGAGGACCGCATCCGAGCGCTGCCGGTGCCCACCCGAGACCTCCTCCTGCTCGCGGCCCTCGACGGGACGGGTGACCTGCGGGTCGTCTCGGCGGACGCCCGGCTCGACGACCTCGGTCCCGCCGAGCGAGCCCGGCTCGTGCACGTCGACGAGGACGCACGCGCCGTCACGTTC
>DATAGR010000360.1:0-4287 GCA_036263575.1 Aquihabitans sp.
ACGAGGAGATCACCGGCGGCCGCGACGACCTCGTCGTCGGAGGCCGGGAGATCCACGGTCGGGCGTACGTGGCGTCGTTCAACTTCAAGGGCTCGGACCAGCAGAAGCCCGTCGGCGTGCTGTCGGGCGGCGAGCGCAACCGGGTCCACCTGGCCAAGCTCCTCAAGGAGGGCGGCAACGTCCTGCTGCTCGACGAGCCCACCAACGACCTCGACGTCGACACGCTGCGCGCCCTCGAGGACGCGCTCGAGGCCTACGCCGGCTGCGCCGTGGTGATCTCGCACGATCGCTGGTTCCTCGACCGGATCGCGACCCACATGCTCGCCTTCGAGGGCGAGAGCCAGGTGCGCTGGTTCGAGGGCAACTTCAGCGAGTACGAGGCCTTCCGCAAGAAGGAGCTCGGCGCCGAGGCCGACCAGCCCCACCGCATCAAGTACAAGCCGCTGGCCCGCTGAGCGGCGGCCTCAGGGCGCCGAGGCGGGGCGGCTGGCGGCCCAGGCGCCGGTGAGGACGGCGAGGCCGGCGAGCACCGTCCAGGTGTTGCCGAGCGTCGTCCCGGTGCGCTGGAACAAGCCGGTGCGGTCGTTGCCGTTGGCCGCCGCGAACGCGAGCGCGGTGGCGACGCCCACCGCCACCGAGGCCACCGCGCCGTTCCGGTGCCCGGCCCGGGCGAGCGGGCGAGCCGCCGCCAGGGGCAGCGCGGCGAGGCTCACGTAGGCGACGAAGGCGGCGATGCCGTGGAGGCCGTCGACCGTGTCGGAGCCGTGGACCGGCGTGGCGGCGACGCCGAGGGTGGCGACCCCGTTGACCAACGCGGCCAGGGCCGCGCCACGGGCCCCGACCCGGCGGAGGGCGGCCGCACCCACGACGAGGGCCAGGCCGTAGGCCACCAGCGCCGCCGTCATCGGCCACCGTCGGGGGCTGCCGACGCCGGCCAGGTCGCTGATCGCGTACCGGACCGGCGAGAAGCCGTCGATCGTGGCCCCGCACACGACCCACCCGACGACGAAGGCGACCGGGCCGAGCACCAGGCCCCACGCCGCGGCGCGGCCGGCCGTCGCCGGGGCACCGTCGCCCCCGGCGGCGGGCGCGGCGGTGGGCGATGACGTGGGGGCGTCGGTCACCGCGGCACCGTACCGCCGCTACCGTCGCCGCCCATGGACGACCGGCGCTTCGACGTGGTGTTCCTGGACGCAGGCGGCGTGCTGGTGCAGCCCGACCCGGCCAAGATCTCGGCCCGGTTCGCCGGTGCCGGCGTCGAGGTCGACCCCTCGCTGCTCTTCGAGGCCCACTACCGCGGCGTCCAGGCGATCGACCGGGCGCAGGCCGAGCCCGAGGTCTTCGTCGACTACCACCTGGCCTACGCCGCCCACCTCGGCCTCGAGCCGGGCAGCCCGGATGCCGACGCCGTGGTGGCCGCCCTGACCGACCTGTGGGCGGCCAGCGGGCTGTGGACCGAGCCGCTGCCGTGGGCGGCCGACGGGCTCCGAGCCCTCGCCGCCACCGGCGCCACCCTGGCCGTCGTCTCCAACGCCGACGGCACCGTCGCCGACCTCCTCGCCGGCGCCGGGCTCCTGCAGGTCGGCCCCGGTCCCGGCGTCGAGGTGGCCGCGGTGATCGACTCGGGCGCGGTGGGCGTGGCCAAGCCCGATCCCGCCATCTTCGCCCTCGCCCTCGACGCCGTCGGCGTCGACGCGACCCGGGCGATCCACGTCGGCGACGCCTACCAGTACGACGTGCGGGGCGCCCGGGCCGCCGGCGTCCACCCGGTGCTGGTCGACCCCCTGGGCATCCGTGACGACGTCGACTGCGAGCGGGTGCGGGACCTCGCCGAGGTCGTGGCCCTGCTCTGACCGGCGGTCACCCGAGGCGGATGGCGACCTCGTTGGCGAGCAGCCGGCCCTGCGGGGTGAGGACCACCCGATCCTGCGCCCGGATCACCAGGCCCTCGAGTTCGGCCACCACCTCGTCGGCCACCTCGGCGCCGTCGACCCCGCCCCGGGTCCGGATCGCCAGCTGCAGCCCCTCGACCCGGCGCTCGTCGGCGTCGAGCTCCTCGGCGCCGGACTCCGGGCTCCGCCCGGCCTCCACGGCGGCCAGGTAGCGCTCGGGCGTGCGGTGGTTCCAGTACCGGCGCCCGTCGCGGTGGCCGTGGGCGGCGCAGCCGACGGCCAGGTACTCGCCGCCGGTCCAGTACAGGAGGTTGTGGCGGCACTCGTGCCCCGGTCGGGCCCAGTTCGAGATCTCGTACCACTCGAAGCCGGCGGCCCCGAGCCGGTCGGTGGCCAGCAGGTACTGGTCGGCCTGGGTGTCGTCGTCGGGGTGCCGGGACGGGTTGGCGGCCAGCGGCGTGCCCGCCTCCACGGTGAGCCCGTAGGCGCTGACGTGCGACGGGTCCAGGGCGATGGCCGCGTCGAGCGTGGTCGCCCACTGCTCGAGCGTCTCGCCGCGCGCCCCGTAGACGAGGTCGACGTTGAACGGCAGGCCGGCGGCGTGGGCTGCGGCCGCCGCCCGGCGGACGTTCGCGGGGTCGTGCTCACGACCGAGCGTGGCCAGCACCTCGGGGACCATCGACTGCACCCCGATGGACAGGCGCGTCACCCCGCCGGCGGCGTAGGTCCGGGCCACGGGCTCGGTGAGGTCGTCGGGGTTGCACTCGACGCTGACCTCGGCGCCCTCGGCGAGCGGGATCGCGGCCAGGACGTCGACCAGCTGGTGGGGGTCGACCAACGTCGGGGTGCCGCCACCGACGAACACGCTGGTCACGGGAGGCAACGTGGGTGCCGCGTCGGCGATCTGGCGGCGGCAGGCGGCCAGGTACCGCGCCGCCAGGTGGTGGCGGTCGGTCCAGGTGGCGAAGGCGCAGTAGTCGCACCGGTGGCGGCAGAAGGGCACGTGGAGGTACACGCCGAACGCCATCGGGCGAGCGTACCGAGCCACCTGCCGGGCCGGGCGCCGAGTGGGGCGCGAGTGGCGGTCACGCGAACGGCGGGTGACAGCCGACCGCACAGTGCGACATAATCGACAGGCGCCTTCACGGATCGTGGCATTACCGCGCTCCGTGGTGTAGGTTCGCCCATCAACGCGCTCCGTGCGCACCCGCTTCCCGTGGAGACCCCGATGTCGTCGGCCGAAACCGAGCTCGACCCAGAATCCGCCGACTACGCCCGCCTCGTCGGCGAGCGCCTCCGGGCGATCCGGCGCCAGAAGCGGCTCTCCCTCCAGGAGGCCGAGGAGCTCTCGGACCAGGAGTTCAAGGCCTCCGTGCTCGGCGCCTACGAGCGGGGCGAGCGGGCCATCTCCGTACCCCGGCTCCAGCGCCTCGCCCGCGTCTACCAGGTGCCCGTCGACCAGCTCCTCCCCCGCGAGAGCACCGACGCCCGGGCCGACGGCGGCTACCTCGACCTCACCCAGGCCCCGCCCGGCGAGCCCCGCAAGGTGGTGCTCGACCTGGCCCGCCTCGACGACATCGGCGGGCCCACCGGCGAGATGCTCCGCCGCTACGTGGCCATGATCCAGGTCCAGCGCCAGGACTTCAACGGCCGGGTGCTCACCATCCGCCGCGACGACCTCCGGGCCATCGCCTGCGTGCTCGACACCCCCACCGACCAGGCCAGCCAGCGGCTCGACCAGCTCGGCATCCTCTTCCGCGGCGCCCCCGCCCTCGACGCCAGCCGCTGAGGTCAGCCGGCGCCGCCCGGCGCCACCACGCCCGCACGGAGGGCGGTCAGCACGACCCCCGCGACGATCGCCGCCGTCTCGGCGCGCAGCACCCCCTCGGCCAGGCCCACCACCGGCAGGCCGGCGGCCCGCTCCCCCGGGTCCCACCCGCCCTCGGGCCCGGTGAGCACGAGCGGCCGGTCCAGCGAGGGCGGACCCCCGCCGCGATCGGCCAGGCACGCCGACGGGTCCGCCGCCACCTCGGCGAAGGTCGCCACCGGGTCGACCCGGGGCAGCCAGGGGCGCCGGCTCTGCATGGCGGCCTCCCGGGCGACGCGGACCAGGCGGTCGTGGGCGGCGGCCGAGCGAGCGGCGTCCCAGCGGACCACCGAGCGGGCGGCGACGAACGGCCGGATGCGGTCGACGCCCAGCTCGGTCAGCTTCTGGACGGCGAGCTCCGGCCTGGCCCCCTTGACGAGGGCGAAGGCCACGGCCACGGCCGGCGCGGCGGCGGGCACGGATCGAACCTCGCCCACCGGCTCCGGCGCCCGGCCGGCGAAGCGCGCCGCCCGCCACGAGCCGGCACCGTCGCCGAGGACGAGGGGATCGCCGTCGCGGAGCCGGCGA
>DATAGR010000361.1:0-3650 GCA_036263575.1 Aquihabitans sp.
CCGAGGTCGAGGGCGTGCTCGCCGAAGAGCTCGTCCTCGATGCCGAGCAGCTGGCGGCCACGGGTGGCGAAGTGGCGGCGGCGGGCCAGGCCCATGGCCTCTCGGCCGGTGGCCCGGTAGAAGGGCTCCGCGACCGGCGCCCGCCAGTCGACCACCACGACGTCCTGGCCGCCGTCGGAGACGGCCATGCGCCCGATGTAGAAGGTCTCGCCGCCCTCGTCGGGCTCCCGGTCGATGCGGCCGAAGAGCAGCGAGGCGTCGCCCAGGTGGAGCTGGCTCAACCGGTTCAGGACCGTGTCGAAGATGACCTCGCGCTCGAAGCGCGCCTGCTCGGTGCCGCCCTGGCCCACCTCCACCATGCCCTTCAGGCGGTTGGCCGACGAGCGCGCCGCCTCCAGGCAGGCGTAGGCGTGATCGATGTAGGCCTGCTCGGCGTCGAGATCGGGATGGATCGCCATGTGCTCGTGACGCGGTCCTCGTGCGGTTGCACCCCCGAAATCGGGGATTCGTCAGCGTAGCCCCGCCCGGCTCGCGATCCGCGTGCCCTCAGCCGCCGGCGTCCTCGCCGACCTCGCGGAGCGCGTCCCGCAGGGCGACCCGGATGCGGCGCGCCTCGGCGGGGAGGAGGTGGGCGACGAGCCCCTCGCCGGGCCGGCCGATCTCGTCGACGGTGAGCACCACGCGCGGCTCGGCGTCGTCGTAGTCGTCGGAGATGGCGACGGCCCACGAGACCGGCGTGAGGTCAGGGTCGTCGGCGACCGTCGGGTCGAGCTGCGGGTCGAAGGGGTGGTCGTCGATCGAGCGGCGCATCGAGCCATCCTGGCGCCACCGCCGGATGGGGGGCGGCGGAGGCCCGCCGGTAGCGTCGGGGCGATGGTCAGCGCCGACGCCCCGTTCCTGCGAGCCTGCCGGCGCGAACCGCACGACCGGGTGCCGGTGTGGTTCATGCGCCAGGCCGGCCGGTCGCTGCCGGAGTACCGGGCGGTGCGGGGCACGGGCTCGATCGTGACCGCCATCCGCACGCCCGACCTGGCGACCGAGATCACGCTGCAGCCGGTGCGCCGCTACGGCACCGACGCCGCCATCCTCTACTCCGACATCGTGACGCCCGTGGAGGCCATCGGCTTCGGCGTCGACGTGGCGCCCGGCGTCGGCCCGGTCGTGGAGCGCCCGTTCACGTCGGCCGCCGACCTCGAGCGGATCCGCCCCCTCGACCCGGAGGCCGACACGCCGTACGTCCTGGAGACGGTCCGCAACCTGGTGGCCGAGCTCGGCGACGTCCCGCTCATCGGCTTCGCCGGGGCGCCGTTCACGGTGGCGTCGTACCTGGTGGAGGGCCGGCCGAGCCGCACGTACGAGAAGACGAAGCGCCTCATGTACGGGGACCCGCAGCTGTGGCACGCCCTCCTCGACCGGCTGGCCGACCTCGCCCTCGCGTCGCTCCGCAGCCAGGTCGCCGCCGGCGCGTCGGCGGTGCAGCTCTTCGACTCGTGGGCCGGTGCCCTCTCCCCCAGCGACTACCGGCGCTACGTCCTGCCCGCCTCGCAGAAGGTGCTCGACGGGATCGGCGAGACCGGCGTCCCCCGCATCCACTTCGGCGTGTCCACCGGGGAGCTGCTCCCGCTCATGCGCGACGCCGGTGCCGACGTCGTCGGCGTCGACTGGCGCGTCGACCTCGACGACGCCCGCGCCCGCCTCGGCGACGACGTCGCCCTCCAGGGCAACCTCGACCCCGTGGCCGTGCTGGCCGGCACCGAGGTCGCCCTCGACCGGACCCGCGACGTCCTCCGCCGGGCCGACGGCCACCGCGGCCACATCTTCAACCTCGGCCACGGCGTGCTCCCCGACACCGACCCAGAGGTGCTCGAGCGCATCGTGGAGCTCGTCCACGAGGAGGGGAAGGTCCGATGACCGAGCCCGGGCCGGGCGCCGCCGGGCAGGTGGGCGTGGTGGTGATGGCCTACGGCACGCCGGCCTCCCCCGACGACGTCGAGCCGTACTACACCCACATACGCCGGGGCCGGCCGCCCAGCCCCGAGCAGCTCGCCGACCTGCAGCGCCGCTACGACACCCTCGGCGGCACCTCCACGCTGGCCGCCCGCACGGCCGACCAGGTCGCCGGGCTGGCCGGCGCGCTCGAGGCGATCGCCCCCGGGCGCTACCGGGTGGCGCTCGGCCAGAAGCACGCCCACCCGTTCATCGAGGACGGCGTGGGCGGGCTGGTGGCCGACGGCGTCGAGCGGGTCGTCGGCCTCGTGCTGGCGCCGCACTACGCCGGGTTCAGCGTCGGGCAATACCACGAGCGGGCCGGCGCCACCGCGGCCGAGGGCGGCGTGCCGTTCGTGGGCATCGACCAGTGGCACGACGAACCGGCCTACCGGCGCTTCCTCGCCGACGCCGTGCGCGACGGCCTGGCCGGGCTGCCCGAGCGGTCCAAGGTCGTCTTCACCGCGCACAGCCTCCCGGAGCGGGTGCTCGCCGGCGACCCCTACCCCGACCAGCTGTGGGCGTCGGCCGAGGCCGTCGCCCTCGAGGTCGGCCTCGACCGGTGGGCCGGCTGGTCGACGGCGTGGCAGAGCGCCGGCGCCACGCCCGAGCCGTGGCGGGGGCCGGACATCCTTGCCGTGATCCGCGACCTCGCCGCCACCGGCCGGGCCGACGGGATCCTCGTCTGCCCCCAGGGCTTCGTGGCCGACCACCTCGAGGTGGCCTACGACCTCGACATCGAGGCGAAGCAGGTGGCCGACGAGGTCGGCATCGCCTTCGCCCGGACACGGGTGCTGAACGACGACGCCACCGTGCTGGCCGCGCTGGCCCAGCGGGTCGTGGCCATGGCCGGCGGGTGACGGTCCGCCCGGAGCACGCGGTCGTGCTCGGTGGCGGGATCGCCGGCCTCACCGCCGCGCTGCGCCTCAGCCAGGCCGGGTCGGCCGTCACGATCGTCGAGCCCGACCGCCTCGGCGGCAAGCTCCAGACGTCGGTGGTCGCCGGACGGGCGGTCGACGAGTCGGCCGACGCCTTCCTCCTCCGCGTGCCGTGGGCCCTGGCGCTCTGCCACGACCTCGACCTCGATGGCGAGCTGATCTCGCCGGCGGCCCGGGCCGCGCAGGTGTACGTCGACGGCGCCCTCCGCCCGCTGCCCGCCGGCCACGTACTCGGGGTTCCGACGGACCTCGATGCGCTGCGCGCGAGCGGCCTGGTGTCCGACGACGCCCTCCGCCGGGTGGCCGCCGAGCCCGACCTGCCCGCCGACCCCGCCGACCCCGGCACGAGCGGTCGCGACGTCGCCATCGGCCCCTACCTCCGGCGCCGGCTCGGCGACGAGGTCGTGGACCACCTGATCGACCCCCTCGTCGGCGGCATCAACGCCGGCGACACGTCGCAGCTGAGCCTGGCCGCCGTCGTGCCGCAGCTCGACGCCGCCGCCCGCTCCGGCGACCCCAGCATCGTGCGGTCGTGCCGGGCCCAGCGCGAGCGGGCCGCCGGCGCGCCCGACGCGCCCATCTTCGCCACGCCCCTCGGCGGCATGGCCCGCCTGGTCGACGCCCTCGTCGCGCTCCTGCCCGGCGCCGACCTCCGCCTCGGCCGCCGGGCCGTCGGGATCGAGCGCACCGGGCCCGACGGCTCGGCGGTCCTCGTCGCCCTCGACG
>DATAGR010000362.1:0-3329 GCA_036263575.1 Aquihabitans sp.
GCTCTTCACCGTCGAGGTCGGCGCCGACTACGACGGCTACGAGTGGCTGCTCGACGACGGGGTGCGCTTCGTGCTCCTGTCCGCCGGCGGGGGTGAGACCTCGGTGGGCACGCTCCTCACGGTCCTCGCGATCCATGCCGCCCTCGGCGTCGCGCTGCTCGTGCTCGTGGGCCTCGCCGTCCGGCGCTGGCGCTCCCCCGCCATCGCCTGAGTCGCCCTCGCCTGGTCGCCCGGAGTCGGTCGGCGTCGGTCAGAGGCGGGCGACGATGCTGCGGGCGACGTCGTCCGGGGCCAGGCCGTCCGTGGCGACCGGGTCCCCGAACCCGCCGTCGGCGAAGGCCTCGAGGCACCGATCCAGGTTGTCCCGTCGCCACCGCTGCGCCTCGTCGCTGCTGCCGATGCGCGCCTCGAGCGTCGGACGTGAGGCGGTGAGGAGGAACACGCGGGCGCCGGCGGTGAGCTCGTCGAACACGTCACGGCGGACCAACGTCATGGGCACGACCACGGGGCCACGCCGGGCCGCCCTCGCCACGTTGCGCACCGTCAGCCGGCGCTAGAGGGCCACGTCCTGGTAGTCCCTGCCTCGCCACAGCGTCCGTCGCATGACGTAGCCGAGCCGCTCGGGGTCGACGAGCCGCGCGTCCGGCAGCAGCTGCGCGAGCTCCGCCGCCACCGCCGTCTTGCCGACGCCGAAGGTGCCGTTGAGCCAGATGACCGGCGGCTCGCCGCCGTCGGGAGCCGTCACCAGCCGATGCCGGCCAAGAGCTCTTTGGCCACCTGGCGCGCCGGCCGCGCGTCGTTGTCGACCACGAGGTCGTCGAGCGCCGCCGTCGCCAGGATGGCGGCCAGCTCGTCGGTGCGGGCCAGGTGGCCGTCGCGCCAGTGGCCCTCCGGTTCGCGGGCCGCCAGCCGGGACCGACGGGTCTCCGACGACGCCTCCAGCCGGACGATGGCGACGGACGCCCCGCCGAGGGCGCGGGCGAAGCGCTCGCGATCACCGGGGTGCTCGACGACCCGGGCGATGACGACGTCCTGCACGCCGGCCGCCTCGTAGTTGGGCCAGATCGCCGCGAGGTTCGCGAACCCGAGGCGGTCGTTGTAGGGGTCGTCGGGCGGCGCCGGCTCCAGCTGGCAGAGCGCGTCGAGCTCGATCTCGGCGACCCGTCGTCCCCGCTCGGCGAGCACGTCGCGGACCTCCCACGAGATCCGCGTCTTGCCCGCGCCGAGCGAACCGGAGATCACGAGGGCGCGCGCCACCGTCGCACGGTACCTGGCCCACGACGGCCGGATCCCACGGTCCGCGCTGCGGCGCCACCCAGCGCGGCGGTGGCCGTCACCACTTCGGGCGAACGGCGCGCCGACGGACGGGCAGTCGTTGACAGGCCCGTTGGGGCGGCGCGAACCATGGCCGCCGGGGCCGAGAGGGGCTCGGCCTCGTCCATGTTGGGAGCCGCTCCATGCGCCACCGTCGCTCGCTTCGACGCGCCCTCTCGGGTGCCGTCCTCGTCCTCGGGGCGGTCGCCGCTGCGTCGCCGAGCACCGCCGCGCCACCGCAGGCCACGGTGCTGGTGTCGTCGGGCCTGTCCTCGCCGAAGGGCCTGGCCCTCGACAAGCAGTACCAGCCGATCGTCGGCCAGGGGGCCTTCGGCCCGCCCGGGCCGATCCTGCGGTACCGGTTGACGCCGCCCGCCGCCGGCACGCTGGAGCCGGTCTCCCCGGTCGTCGGCACGACAGCGCTCGCCTACGTGCGCAAGACCAACACCACCTGGGTGCTCGGCAACGACGGCAAGCTCTACCGCCAGCACCGCTTCGGCGAGGCACCGCGCTTCGTCGCGGATCTCGTGGCCTACGCCGCCGCCAACCCCGACCCCTTCAACAGCCCGCAGGACGGGCCGGCCGAGGAGTCGAACCCGTTCGGCCTGACCGCGCTCCCGAACGGCAACGCCATCGTCACCGACGCGGCCGCCAACTCGATCCTGCGGGTGACGCCGTCGGGGCGGATCAGCCTCGTGGCCCGGCTGCCCAAGGAGGCGGTGCCCACCGATCACATCGGCGCCCCCGGGCTGCCGCCCGTGATCGAGGCGGAGGCCGTCCCCACCGGGGTCACCATCGGCCCCGACGGTCACATCTACGTCGGCGAGCTCAAGGGCTTCCCGTTCCGGCCGGGCTCGTCGCGCATCTGGCGCATCGAGCCCAACGCCAGCGGCGCGGTGTGCTCCGTCGATCCCGCCGTGCGGGCCCGGCGCTGCCGGTCCGTCGGCCAGGGCTACACGTCCATCGCCGCCCTGGCCTTCGACCAGCACAGGGCCATGTACGTCTTCCAGTACGCCGCCGGCGGGGTGGGGGCGTTCGAGGCCGGCTGCGAGAGCCCAGCCGGGTGCCCGCCCGCGGTCCTGCTGAAGGTTGCGACCAACGGCGCACGGACCGAGGTGGCGCCCGGGGAGCTCTTCGAGCCCGGGTCGCTCGCCGTCCGTGGCAGCACCCTCTACGCCACCGATCGGATCCTGAGCGGCGGTCGCCTGCTCGCCATCCCGACCTGACCTCCGGGCCGGGGTCGGCCGCCGGCGCACCGCCGGCGGCCGACGCCGCGCACCGGTGGAGCGCAGGCCGGTAGGTGAGCTCCTGGATCCTGCCGTCGAGGGTGCGGCGGTCGAGCAGCTCGAGGTCGAAGTCGTCGGCTCCGCCGAAGATCGGCGCGTCGCCGGTCCGCCCGCTGATGACCGGGAAGATCGACACCTGGACGACGTCGACGAGGCCCGCCGCCATCAGCGCCCAGTTCATCGACAGGCTGCCGTGCGAGCGCAGCGGCATCGGCGACTCGTCCTTGAGCCGGGCCACGACGTCGACCGCGTCTCCGGCTGCCAGGGTCGCGTTCGGCCAGTCGAGGGGCTCCTCGAGCGTCGTCGAGACAACCGTGGTGGGCATGGTCTTCATCCGGTTCGTCACGGGGTCGTCCGCCGGCGGCCCGTCGGGCCCGTCGGTTCCGGGGCCGAGCATCTGGACGAACTCGCGGAACGTCGTCGCCCCCACGACCATCCGCTGGTCGTGGTCGTACGCGGCGAGGCGGCCCTCCAGGAACTCGGGGCCCTGCTTGCTCCAGTAGCCGCCCCAGTCGCCGTGCTCGTCGTAGGAGCCGTAGCCGTCCAGGGTGCAGAAGACGTCGAAGGTGTACGTGGCGGCCATGCCGGCTCCTCGGGTGCGGTTCGATCGTTGCGGGGAGGGACCGCCGCCCGAGTCAGAACTCATCGGAACGCGTCGGCCCGTCGCCCGCCCCGCCGTCGTCTCGCCGACGCCTCGGAAACGAGCGGAGCCGGCCCCTGGGGACCGGC
>DATAGR010000363.1:0-2968 GCA_036263575.1 Aquihabitans sp.
GCCGACAACGTGCGCTTCTGGGCCCGCGCCGGGCGCTCGCGAGCCGCCGATGCCGACGCCGCCATGGCCCGCCTCGGCCTCGACGGGCGTCTCGCCGACGTCGCCGTCGCCCGCCTCTCGGCCGGCCAGCGCCGGCGCACCTCGCTCGCCGTGCTGGTCGCCCGTCGCCCCGAGCTCTGGCTGCTCGACGAGCCTCACGCCGCCCTCGACCAGGACGCTCGTGACCTGGTCGACTCGTTGATGCGGGACGCGGTTGCCGCCGGGGCCACCGTGCTCTTCGCCTCGCACGAGGCCGACCGAGCTCGGGCCGTCGCCCACCGCACCGTGACGATCAGCGGCGGAACGGTGACCTCGCCGGCGGCCGCGCCCGACGACGTCCCGCCCGCCGCGATGCCCGAGGCAGCTGCGGTGCCGCCGGTCACGACCGACGAGGCGGTGCCCGTTGCCCGCCGCTGACGCCGCCGGCCTCGGCACGACCCTGCGGGACGCGTCGCTCGTGCTCGGGAAGGACCTCCGCCTCGAGTGGCGCAGCAGGGTCCTGGTCAGCCAGGTCGTGCCGTTCGCCGTGCTGGTCCTCGTGCTGTTCGCCTTCGCCCTCGACCCCGACCGGCGGGTGCTCGACGAGGCCACGCCGGGGCTGTTCTGGCTCGCCGTGCTCTTCTCCACGCTGCTCGCCCTCCAGCGGGCCTTCGGCGTCGAGGCGGCCGACGGCGTCACCGACTCGCTGCGGCTCTCCGGCCTCGACCCCGCCGGCATCTTCCTGGGCAAGGCCGCCGGGATCGCCGTGCACCTGGTGGCCCTGCAGGTCGTGCTCGGCGTGGGCGTCACCATCTTCTACGGGTCGACGCCTCGCGGGCCGCTGCTGCTCGTCTGCACCTGTCTCGCCGCCACCGCGGGGCTGGCGGCCGTCGGTAGCCTCTACGGCGTGCTCTCCGCCGGCATGCGGGTGCGCGACACGTTGCTGCCGCTGCTCCTGCTGCCGGTGGTGGCCCCGGTGCTGATCGCCGCCACCGAGGCCTTCGCCGCCGCCTACGACCGCACCTCCGGTGAGGGGTGGCGGTGGTTCGGGCTGCTGGCGGTTTTCGCACTGCTTTACCTGGCCATCGGGATCTTTGCCTTCGAAACCCTCCTGGAGGAATCGTGAACGCCCAACCCAGCGGTCCCGCCGTGGCGCGCGACACCGGCACCGGTGCCGGCCTGTTGCGCGTCCACCCCGACGGCACCGCCTCGCGCGGCAGCCGGGTGTTCGGGCTCGTGCTGGCGGTGGCCCTCGCTGCGTTCCTCGCCTTCGCCCTGGTGCTGTCGCCCGCCGACCGGGGGGCCACGGCGTCGGAGAACGAGATGGGCGACCTGGTCCGCATCATGTACGTCCACGTGCCGGTGGCGATCGCCTGCTACCTCGCCTTCCTCGTGACCGCGGTCGCCAGCGCCGCCTACCTGTGGAAGCGGACCGAGGGCTGGGACCTCCTGGCGGCGGCGTCGGCGGAGGTCGGCGTGGTGTTCACCGCCCTCACGCTCGCCACCGGGTCCATCTGGGGCCACATCGCCTGGGGCACCTGGTGGGAGTGGGACGCCCGCCTCACCAGCACGTTGCTGCTCCTCGTCCTCTACCTCGGCTACCTCGCCCTGCGGCGGGCCGTCCTCGACCCGGTGGTGCGGGCCAAGCGCGCTGCCGTCGTGGGCCTCGTGGCCTTCGTCAACGTGCCGATCGTGCACTACTCGGTCGACTGGTGGCGGAGCCTCCACCAGACCGCCACCATCAGCCGGTTCGATCCCAGCATCGACGGCCTCAAGCTCTTCGCGCTGCTCTTCGGCATGGTGGTCGTCCAGGCCCTCTACGTCTGGCTCATGATCCACCGCTTCCGGCTCCAGTACGCCGAGGCGCAGCTGGAGGCCAAGGGCCTCGACCTGGCCCTCGCCGAGCGCCGGGCCGAGGCGGTGGCCGACCTGCCCGGCCCGCTCGCCGGCGCCCAGAAGGGATCGAGCTGATGGCGTTCCTCATCGCCGCCCAGGACGACGAGTGGGCCTACGTCGCCGGCGCCTACGGGCTCGTGATCGCGGTGCTGGTGGCCTACGCGGCCTGGACGATCGTCCGGGGCCGCCGCATCGGCCGTCGCCTGCCCCCCGAGGAGCGACGGTGGATGTGACCCCTGGCGGCCGCGCCACCGGCCCCGGTCCCGACGACCGCGACCTCGACGACGGCGGCCTCGACCTCAGCCCCCGCACCACGGCCGCCGCCGCGCCCCGCCGCCGTACCGGCGGCCGCCGGTGGGGCGCCATCGGGTTCCTGGTCGTCCTGGCCCTGGCCACCGGCCTGATCGTCAAGAACTTCCTGGGCGACTCGACGCTGTACTACAAGAACGCCGACGAGGCCGTGGCCGAGCGCGAGGAGCTGGGCTCCGACCGCTTCCGCCTCCAGGGCGTCGTCGTCGGCGAGCCGCAGGAGCGCACCGACGACCGCTTCACGCGCTTCACCGTGCAGTACGCCGGCGTCTCCGTCGACGTGCTCCACGACGGCTCCGAGCCGGCCCTGTTCAAGGCCGGGTTGCCCGTGGTGGTCGAGGGCCGGTGGAACGACGCCGGCAACCGGTTCATGAGCACCCGCCTCCTCGTGAAGCACACCGAGGACTACGAGGAGAAGGACGACGGCGGCTACGAGGAGGAGAACCCGGACCGCGTGCAAGACGAGCAGGCCCAGTCGTGAACGCCGCCCTCGGCACCGGCGGCGTCGTCCTCGGCGTGGCCGGCTCGTTCGGCGCCATCGTCACGATCGCGCTCGGCCTGCGCTCGCGTCGGCCCGCCCTCCTCGCCATGTCGCGCACCTACGCGCTGATGGTCCTCGGCGGCGGTCTGCTCGCCTTCGTCGCAATGGAGCGGGCGCTCATCACACGCGACTTCAGCTTGAAGTACGTGGCCACCAACGGGTCGCGGTCGACGCCGGCGCTGTTCAACTTCGCCACCCTCTGGT
>DATAGR010000364.1:0-3202 GCA_036263575.1 Aquihabitans sp.
AACCAGTCGAGGCCGAGCTCGATGGCGCCGTCGAGCGTGTCGAACAGAGCCTCCTCGCCGGCGGCGTGGCCCTCGGTCCGCTTCAGCCCTCGCTGGGTGGCCCACCGCCCGTTGCCGTCCATCACCGCGGCCACGTGGCGCGGGATCCGGGAGCGGTCGATGCCGGTGAGGTCCACGGCGAGCCAACCTACCGCCCACCCCTCCCGGGCCACGGGCATGTCGGACAGGTGGTCCACAGGGTCGAGACGGGCCCGAGCGGGCAGGGGTGGCGGCATGAAGGAGAAGCTGCGCGCACTGGGTCGGCGGTGGCCCTGGTTCGGTCGGGCACTCGACGTGCAGGACCGGGTCGGCGAGATCAACGGCGGGTTGGTGGCCTCGGCGATCACCGTGTCGGTGTTCCTCGCCCTGTTCCCGCTGCTGCTCGTGGCCATCGCCATCGTGGGCTTCCTGGCGTCGGACGACGCCGACCTCCCCGCCCGCATCATCGAGGACCTGGGGCTCACCGGGAGCGCCGCCGAGACCATGCGCGACGCCATCGACAAGGCGTCGGAGAGCCGCCGAGCCGCGTCGATCGTGGGCCTGCTCGGCCTGGCGTGGTCGGGCTCCGGCGTGGCGTTGGCGCTCCAGCAGGGCGTCCGGGCGCCGTGGCAGGAGCGCTCGGAGGGCGTGCGGGACCGTCTCCTCGGCCTGGCGTGGCTCGTCGCCGCCGGCATCGGCTTCGCCGCGGTGCTCGCCCTCGGCGGCGTGCTGAACTTCCTGCCCGACGACGTGCCCAAGGTCCTTGCCACCGTCGCCGCCATCGCCCTCGGCCTCGTCGTCGAGATCGGGCTGTTCTGGTGGATGTTCGTGGGCCTCGGCACCCGGCGGGTGCCGCCCCGGGCGCTGCTGCCGGGCGCCATCGCCGCCGGCATCGGCTTCGAGGTGCTCAAGCTGGTGGGCACCGTCTACGTGCCCCGCCTGGTGTCGCAGTCCTCGTCGCTCTACGGCCCGCTCGGCGTGGTGTTCGCGATCCTCGCCTGGTTGGCGCTGTTCGCCCGGCTCATCGTCTACTGCTCGGCGATCAACGCCGTGCGGTACGAGTCGCGCGAGGGCACCGTCGAGGTGCCGGTGCGGGTGCCCCGGCTCCCCGACCGCGAGCCGGTGGCCGCCACCCGCGGCGGCACCGCCCTCGCCTCCGACGACGCCGACCCTGCCGTGCCGACCCCCAAGCCCGGCAGCCACGCCGACGAGCTGGCCCACCAGGACGAACCGGACGACCACGCGGAGGCGGCGCCGGCGGGCTCCGAGTCGACCGGCCACCCGGTGCCCGGGCCCTTCTGACGTCGCCACCGGGACCCTGCCCCGGGTCACCGATCGGCGGACGGGTGTTCGATACCCTCGACGGGTGCTCGCCGCCGATCGTGCCGTCGCCGCCCTCGGCCGCCTGGCCGAGGCGTCACCGGGCGGTGAGCGGCGCAAGCCCCAGGACGAGATGACCGCAGCGGTGGCCGTCGCCATCAGCGACCGTCGCCACCTGCTGGCCCAGGCCGGCACCGGCACCGGCAAGAGCTGGGCCTACCTCGTGCCCGCCATCCTGTCGGGCAAGCGCACGGTCGTGGCCACCGCCACCAAGGCCCTCCAGGACCAGCTCGCCGGCAAGGACCTGCCGTTCCTGCAGGAGCACCTCGGCCGGGAGTTCTCCTTCGCCGTGCTCAAGGGCCGCTCGAACTACGTGTGCCAGCAGCGCATCGCCGAGATCTCGGGCGCCGGGCAGCTGGCCATGGACGGCCTGGCCGACCGGGCGTCGCCGAGCGAGCTGAGCGCGCTGAAGCTGTGGGCCGCCACCACGCGCTCGGGCGACCGGGCCGAGCTGCCCGCCGAGCCGTCGCCCCAGGCGTGGGCGGCGGTGAGCGTCTCGGCCCAGGAGTGCCCGGGCGCCCGCAAGTGCCCGAAGGGCGACGCCTGCTTCGCCGAGGCGGCGCGCCACCAGGCCGCCGACGCCGACGTCGTGGTCGTCAACCTCCACCTGCTGGGCCTCGACCTGGCCACCGACGGCGCGGTGCTCCCCGAACACGACGTCGTGGTCGTCGACGAGGCGCACCAGCTCGAGGACATCGTGTCCGACACGTGCGGCTTCGAGATCTCGGCCGGTCGCTTCCAGAACCTGGCCCGCTCGGTGCGGGCCATCCTCGAGGACCCGGCGCTGGTGGACGACGTCGAGACGTCGGCCACCATGCTCGCCGGCGTGCTGTCGGGTCACGTCGACCGGCGGCTGCGGGGCGCGCTCGACCGCGACCTGGCCGACGCGCTGGCCCTCACCCGGGCCCGCCTCGACCGGGTCGCCGCCGGCCTGCGGGCCGTGCCCGACGACGCCGGCGACGACGTCGGCACCCGCAAGACCCGGGCCATGCAGCTCACGACCGGCCTCATGGTCGACGTCAGCGCCGCCCTCGAGGTGCCGGCCACGTCGGTGGCGTGGGTCGAGGGCCCGAGCCACAACCCGCGGATGCGGGTGGCGCCGATCGACGTCGCCGACCTGCTCAAGGTCGGGCTCTGGGACCGCCGCCCGACGGTGCTCACCAGCGCCACGCTGCCGACGGGGTTGGCCGAGCGCCTCGGCCTCGAGGCCGGCGACCACGAGCAGATCGACGTCGGGAGCCCGTTCGACTACGAGGGCCACGGTCTCCTCTACTGCGCCGCCCACCTGCCCGACCCTCGCGAGGCCACCTTCGAGCCCCGCCTGCACGACGAGCTGGCCGCGCTGATCGAGGCCGCCGGCGGCCGGACGCTGGCGCTGTTCACGTCGTACCGGGCCATGGACGCGGCCATCGAGGCGCTGCGCCCCCGGCTCGACACGCCGATCCTCGGCCAGCGCGACCTGCCGAAGCCAGCGCTGGTCGCCGCCTTCGCAGCCGACGAGTCGGCGTCGCTGTTCGCCACCATGGGGTTCTGGCAGGGCATCGACGTGCCCGGCCGCACCCTCTCGCTCGTCACCATCGACCGCCTGCCGTTCCCCCGGCCCGACGACCCGATGCTGCAGGCCCGGCGGGAGCGGGCCAAGGCCGACGCCTTCCGGGTCATCGACCTCCCCCGCACCTCGATGATGCTGGCCCAGGGCGTCGGCCGCCTGATCCGCAGCGCCACCGACCAGGGCGCGGTCGCCGTGTTCGACCCGCGGCTGGCAAAGGCCAGGAGCTACCGGTGGACGCTGCTCGAGGCGCTG
>DATAGR010000365.1:0-7467 GCA_036263575.1 Aquihabitans sp.
CGCCTCACCGGCACCCACCCCGGGCCCCTCGACGACACCCTCACCTGGCAACCACCCGGCACACCTGGCGACGATCCATCGGCGGCACCGAGCGGCGCCGACGACGACCCTGCGCCCGCCCGAGCACCCGCTGTGGCCAGCGCCCCGGCCGGCTGCCCACCGACCGGCCGCACCTCGACCGGTCCACCGGGCGCACACGAACCGACGCCGCCCGCCGCCGTCGCAGGCGCACCGCCTGGCGTGGCCAGAGAGCGGACCAACGCCGACCCGTTCCCCGGCCACCGACGACCAGCCACCATTTGGCCACCACCCTCACCAGACGACGACGCCGTCCCAACGGCCGACTCATCGCGCCGCGACGCGCTCGACGAGCCGGTCAGTGACGCGGCCCGGTTTCGGTGCTCCACCCTCGACGGGCACCCCGTCGAACCCACCGCCGCCACCGCTGCGTCGCTGCTGGGGCATGTGCGCCGCGTCGTCATCGACGCCGACGGCGTCGTGGTCGACATGGGCCGACGCCGCCGGCTCTTCACCGGTCCCGCCCAACTGGCCGCCCGCCTCAACGCCACCGAGTGCTACTGGCCCGGCTGCCACGTCCCCACCACCAGCACCCAGACCGACCACCTCGAACCCTGGACCGACGGCGGCACCACCGACCTCACCAACGCCGGGCCCGCGTGTGCCCGCCACAACCGCCTCAAGCACCACGGCTACACCGTCCACCGCGACCCCGCCGGCACCTGGCACACCCACCGCCCCGACGGCACCGAGATCACCTGACCACCGGGCCGCTGGCTCCCAGCGGGGCGAGGGGATCAGGGCCAGGTCGCGGCGTCGCCGGGGAAGTCGGGGGTCTGGGGGCGGACGACGCAGAACAGCTGACCGGACGGGTCCCGCATGATCCACCAGGTGCGCTCGGGGCGGACGCGGGTGGCGCCGAGTTGCTCCAGGCGGGCGACCTCGGCCTCGACGTCGTCGGTCTCGATGTCGAGGTGCAGGCGGGGCTCGCCGTCGATCCGCTGGACGAACACCTCTCGCCCGGCGACGTGGCCGACGGCGGTGTACTCGCCTTCGGCCTTCGGCTCGCCGCCGAGCGCACCGGACCAGAAGGACACGGTGTCGTCGTGCGCCCCTGTGGGGCAGTCGATGGCGATGGCGGCGAGGCGGCTCCGGTGCACGGCCGGACCGTATCGCCACCACCTGCTCACGTCTCGGGGACCAGCCCGACGAGGTGGACGAGGCCGGCACCGGTCGGGACGAAGCCGCAGGCGTCCAGGTAGAAGCGCTCGAGCCCGGGCCGGAAGTCCACGTGCAGCCACTCGCAGCCGGCGGCCCGAGCGCCGTCGACCGCATGGCGCACGAGCTCGGTCCCCAGCCCCCGGTGCTGGTGGGTCGTGCGGACCTTGGTGTCGAGGAGGAACGCGTGGTCGCCGCCGTCCCACGCCACGTTGACGAAGCCGACGAGGAGCCCTCTGTCGTCCCGTGCGGTCACCCAGCCCAGGCTGTGCGGACGGATCCGATCCCACCAGCCGCCGACGGCGTGCCCACCGTGCGCCCGGACCAGATCGACCACCTCCTGATCGGCCAGCGGACCGCGCCAGCGGCACGCGACCCGGTCCTCCTCCTGTCCGTCGACAGCCACCCGATCAGCACCCGTCGGAGCAGCGTCCGTCCGTTCCGCGTCCACCCGGCCAGCCTGGTGCCCGCCGGTCGCCGGGGCCGAGCGCGTTCCCGGCGTCAGCCGTCGACGGGGCGCAGCTCCTCGCGAGCCGCCTCGATCCGGCCCCGCACCGCAGCCTGGTCGTCGGGTTCGAGCCAGCTGGCGGCGACGCCGTCGAGGGCGACGTCGACCATCTCGTCCCAGCCGTAGCCGAACGCCTCCGCCGCCGATGCGTACTCGTAGCCGAGGTCGAGGTCGGTCATCGCCGGGTCGTCGGTGTTGAGGGTCGCCAGCAACCCGGCCTCGCGCATCTGCGGGAACACGTGCTGCGCCAGCTCGGGGAAGGCGTTGGCGATCCGGATGTTGGAGTTGGGGCAGACGGTCAGCGCGATCTGCTCGTCGACGAAGCGGGCCACCACGTTCGGGTCGTCGAGGATCGACAGCCCGTGGTCGATGCGCTCGGCGCCGAGCAGCTCGACGCAGTCGAGGATCGCGTCGGGGCCCGAGTTCTCGCCCTGATGCGCCGTGCGGCGGAACCCGCCGACAGCGGCGATCGAGAACGCCTCGGCGTACCAACCCGGCGACTGGCCGATCTCGATGGAGTCGTAGCCGACGCCCAGCACCCGCTCGATGCCGGGGGCGCCCGACCGCTTCAGCGCCACCAGCTCGGCCGCCGTGGCCTCCGCCGCCGCAGGGCCGAACTCGCGGTCGAAGTCGCAGATGAGGCCGACGCGCACGCCGACCTCGGCCTCGGCGGCCGCACACCCCCCGTCGAGCCCGGCCACGATCTCGGCCAGCGACTGCCCGCCGGCCATGAGGCGCGCCGGCGTGAAGAACGTCTCGCGGTACACGAGGCCGTGGGCGGCCCCGTCGAGCGCGGCCTCGTAGGCGATGCGAGCCCAGTCACCGCGGTTGGCGACGACGCCCTGCACGAGGAAGAAGACGGTCAGGAACTCGTTGAGCGAGTCGTACCGGTAGAGCTCGGTGGGATCGGCGACCGGCAGCGCCACGCCGTTCGCGGCGGCCAGCTCCACGACCGTCGCCGGGCGGATCGCGCCCTCGACGTGGCAGTGGAGCTCCACCTTCGGGAGCCGGTCCAGCGCCTCGGCGAGCGAGCCCGGCCGGTCGCCGACCGGCGAGGCGGTGCCCGGCGGGGCGGTGGACGGAGGTCGGCGGCGGAGCGGCGGGGCCATGCCGGGACGGTACGGACCGAATGTTTCGGCCGGGCGCGCCGGCTGGTGACGCGTCACTGTCGCCGACCGACCGACCGACCGGCCGACCGGCCGACCGGCCGACCGACCGACCGACTACGCCGGCGCCTGGATGCGGGCGGCGGCTACGGCGTGGCGGGCCAGCACGTCCTCGACACCCGTGGCCGCCAGCAGGCCGTCCTCGACCACCGGTCGCCCGGCGACGACGGTGTGGCGGGCGGCGACCGGCCCGCACCGCAGCCACGCCTCGACCGGGTCGGTGATCGCCCCGGCGAACGCGATGCCCTCGATCGGCCAGCACACGAGGTCGCCGGCGGCGCCGACCGCCAGCATGCCCAGCTCCCCCTCCCGGCCGAGGCACGCCGCCGAGCCGCGGGTGGCGATCTCGAGCGCGTCGCGCGCACCAGTCGACTGAGGGCCGCCGCGCATGCGGGCCAGCAGCATGGCGTTGCGAGCCTCCATCCAGAGCGACGCCGAGTCGGTGGAGGCGGAGCCGTCGCAACCGAGGCCGACGGGCACGCCAGCGGCACGGAGGTCGGAGACGGGCGCCATCCCGCCGCCACCGATCATCATGTTCGAGCTCGGGCAGTGGGCGACGCCGGTGCCCCAGCGGCCCATGCGGGCGACCTCGTCGGCGTTCGGATAGATGCAGTGGGCGACCCACGCCCGGTCGGTGCCCCAGCCGCAGGCCTCGAAGTGCTCGATGGTGCGGATGCCGAACGTCTCCATCGAGTACGTGTCCTCGTCGGGGTCCTCGGCGAGGTGCGTGTGCAGCCGGACGTCGAGCCGCTCGGCCAGCTCGGCGGTGGCGACCATGAGCTCGGGCGTCACCGAGAACGGCGAGCACGGCGCCAGCGCGATGCGGACCATGGCACCCCACGCAGGATCGTGGTGCAGGCCGACGAGGCGCTCGCTGTCGGCCAGGATCTCGTCGTCGGTCTGGACGACCGAGTCGGGCGGCAGGCCGCCGTCCTTCTGCGACCGGCTCATCGAGCCGCGGGTCGGGTGGAAGCGCATGCCGAGCTCGACCGCGGCGCGGATCTCCGCCGAGATCAGGTCGCCGGCGCCACGCGGGTGGACGTAGAGGTGGTCGGTCGAGGTGGTGCAGCCGCCGAGCGCCAGCTCGGCCAGGCCGACCCAGGCCGAGAGGTACGCGGCCTCCTCGTCGAGGCGGCTCCACAACGGGTACAGCGTGGTGAGCCAGCCGAAGAGCGTGTCCTGCGTGGCCGGCGCGTGGGCTCGCGTCAGGTTCTGGAAGATGTGGTGGTGGGTGTTGATCAGCCCCGGCGTCACCAGGCAGCCGTCGGCCCGCAGCACCCGCTCGGCCTCTGGCTCGGACCCCGGCACGCCGACCCCGGAGACGAGCCCGTCGGTGATGGCGACCCAGCCGCCGGCGACCTCGCGCCGATCGTCGTCGACCGTCGCCACGAGCGTCGCCCCGGCCACGAGGAGGTCGGCGCGCCCGCCGCGCCCGCCCGACGAGGAGGCGTCCGGAGGGGGTGCGGGGGTCGGCATGGGGCGCATCGTGGAGCCGCGCCGACCGCCCGTCAAACGCCCACCTGCTCGTTTACAAGCTGTTGACGCGATAGCAACAGCATTCCTCAACAACTTGTTGAAGCCATCCGTACAGTCGCCGGGCATGACGCAACAGCCCGTCGGACCGAAGCTCTCGCACCCGGCGCACCCCGCCGGCAGCTCGCGGCGGACCCTCGTGCTGGTGGCCTCGGAACCGGACGTCCCCCTGCCGACTTCCTCCCCCGTCGAACGGGAGCCCGCCGCGTCGTCACCGGTCGCCGCCGAGCCGTCCCGGCTCGGAGCGGACGGTGCAGGGGTCGTCGCACGACGACACCTCGCCCTCGTCACCAACCCGTTCCAAGGAGCCACCGAATGAGCAAGACCTACGACCGCCGCGCCTTCCTGGGTCGCGGAGGCCTCACCATCGCCGGGGCGGGCCTCCTCGCCGCCGGCGGCGGCACGCTGCTGGCCGGCTGCGGGGACGACAGCGACGACGCGGCCAGCGGGAGCTCGGGCGGGACCGGCCCCGGCCGGTTCGGCACGCTCGACTACCAGCTCTCGTGGATCAAGAACGTCGAGTTCGCCGGCGAGTACATCGCCGTCGAGGACGGCTACTACACCGAGGGCGGCTTCTCCGACGTCAACCTCATCTCGGGCGGCGCCGGCGTGAAGCAGGACGACGCCGTGCAGAACGGCAAGGCGTTCATCGGCGTGTCGTCACCGGACATCACCGGCTCGGCGATCCTCAAGGGCGCCGACCTCGTCATCGTCGGCGCCCAGTACCAGAAGAACCCCTTCTGCGTGATGAGCATGGCGGACACGCCGATCATGGAGCCCGAGGACATGTACGGGAAGAAGATCGGCGTCCAGGCGACCAACGAGTCGGTGTGGGCGGGCTTCATCAAGGCGTCGGGCCTCGACGGCGACCGGATCACCAAGGTGCCCGTGCAGTTCGACCCGCTGCCCCTCACCACCGGCACGGTCGACGGCTGGTTCTCGTTCGTCACCAACGAGCCCAACGCCCTGAAGGTGCAGGGCTTCGAGACCGAGTACTTCCTCCTGAACGACCACGGCTACCCGTACTTCTCGGAGTCGATGATGGTGAAGCGCGAGTCGATCGAGAAGGAGCGCGAGAAGGTCAAGGCGGCGATCATGGGCGACGTGAAGGGTTGGCGCGACTCCGTCGCCGATCCGCAGCGGAGCGCCGAGCTGGCCGCCAACAAGTACGGCAAGGACCTCGGCCTCGACGTGGAGGAGCAGGTGCTCGAGGCCAAGGCGCAGAACGAGCTGATCGTCACGCCGGACACGAAGGCGAACGGCCTGCTGACCATCGCGCCGGAGCGCGTCGAGGAGACGCTCAAGTCGCTCGCCGCCGGCGGGATCGAGATCACCGCGGAGCAGCTGATCGACACGTCGATCATCGAGGAGATCTACAGCGAGAACCCGGAGCTCAAGGCCTGATGACCGCGGTGAGCGCCGATCCGACCCAGGCCGCCACGGCCGAGGCGGGGACCACGGGCTCGACCGACGCGGCGGCCGCCCCCACGGGGGTGGCCGCCGCCAGCGGCATCCTGCTCCACGACCTCACCAAGGAGTTCCGCATCAAGCGGTCCACGGTGACCGCGCTCGACCACGTCGACCTGGCCACCCGCGAGGGCGCGTTCGTGGCCCTCCTCGGCCCCTCCGGCTGCGGCAAGAGCACCATCCTCCGCATCCTCGCCGACCTGGAGCAGCCGACCTCGGGCTCGGCCGTGGTCCACGGCGAGTCGCCGGCGTCGGTGCGGCGCAAGCACCACCTCGGCATCGCCTTCCAGGACGCCGCCCTGCTCCCCTGGCGGTCGGTGAAGGCCAACATCAAGCTGCCCCTCGAGGTCGCCGGCATCAAGGTGCCCGAGCAGACGATCACGGACCTCATCGAGCTCGTCGGCCTGACCGGCTTCGAGGACGCCCGCCCCGCGCAGCTGTCGGGCGGCATGCGCCAACGGGTCGCCATCGCGCGTGCGCTCGTGGTGGAGCCGAAGATCCTCCTGCTCGACGAGCCGTTCGGGGCCCTCGACGAGATGACCCGCCAGCGGCTCAACCTCGAGCTGCTCCGGATCTGGACCGAGCGCTCGACCACCACGCTGCTGGTGACGCACTCGATCGCCGAGGCGGTGTTCCTCTCCGACACGGTGGCCGTGATGAGCGCTCGGCCCGGGCGCATCATCGCCACGGTCGACATCGACCTCCCCCGGCCCCGCACCCCGGAGATGATGCGGTCGGCGAGGTTCCACGAGATCGAGGACCACCTCTCCTCGCTGCTGTTCGGCACCGGCGACAGCGGGGACGCCTGATGGCGGCCACCTCACCGTTCCCGCCCGCCTCGTGGTTCCGCGACACGTTCCGGTTCCGGCGATCGTGGATCCCGAGCCTGGTCGGCATCGCCGCCCTGCTCGTGGTCTGGCAGGTCGTCGGCCTGACCGTGTTCGCCGAGAGCAGGACCGTGCCGGCGCCCACGGCGATCCTCTCGACGATGGGCACCGACGGCTGGGACTTCTACCGGCCCAACATCGAGGTGACCCTGGCCGTGGCGGCCAAGGGGTGGCTGTGGGGCAACCTCCTCGCCATCGTGCTGGCGATCCTCTTCGTCCAGGTCCCGTTCGTCGAGCGGGTGCTGATGCAGGTCGCGGTGGCCAGCTACTGCCTCCCGACCGTCGCCATCGGCGGCGTGATGATCCTGGCCCTCACCGGCGACAAGCCGCGGGTCGTGCTGGCCGCCCTCTCGTGCTCCTTCACGACGCTGATCGGCATGCACGTCGGGCTCAGGTCGGTGGACCGCTCGAGCCTCGACCTGGTGCGGGCCTACGGCGGCGGCACCTGGACCCAACTGCTCAAGGTGCGCCTCCGCAGCAGCCTCCCGTCGCTCTTCGCCGGGCTGCGGATCGCGGCGCCGGCCGCCATGCTCGGGACGATCATCGGCGAGTGGCTCGGGTCCGACAACGGCCTCGGCGTGGCCATGGTCAACTCGCAGCAGGGCCTGCTGATCGAGCGCACCTGGGGCATCGCCCTCGCCATCACCGGCCTCTCGGCGATCGCCTACGG
>DATAGR010000366.1:0-9305 GCA_036263575.1 Aquihabitans sp.
GGTCGAGGCCTACGACCAGGTCGCCGCGGCCATGCAGCAGGGCGAGCTGGCACCCGAGGTCGAGGACCGCATCGAGGACGCCCACCTCGAGGTCGTGCGCCGCCAGCGCGACGTCGAGCGCCGCTTCCGCCCCGGCGTGCTCGGTGCCTCCGCCCTCGCCGTGGCCGCCCTGCTCGCCGGGCAGACGATCTCGGTGCCGCTGGGCGTGGTCGCCCTCATCGCCTCGGTGGCCATGGCCGCCTGGTTGCTCGTCGTGCCGCGACGCAGCCTCGCCGCCGCCCAGGCCGTCGAGGACGAGGCGCTGGCCCAGGCCGACGCCGGCTCCTGGCTCGGCCTGCACCTGCGCCGCCTGGACGCAGTCGAGGACGTCCCCGAGCGCGAGCGCTTCGAGGAGGTCGCCAACGCCCGAGCCGCCGCCCAGGTGGACTGGGACGAGGTGGCCGCCGGCCTGGACCCCGCCGACCTGGCCATCCGGGCCGACGCCGTGCGCGCCCACGCCGACGCCATCGACCCGCAGGCCATCGCCCGTCGCCTCGAGGAGGCCCGCGCCTTCAGCGCCGCCGCCCACGAGGCCGAAGCCGCGGCCCGCACGTCGCTCACGAGCGGGCTCGACGCCTACGGCGTGACCATCGGCGGTGGCGCCGACCTCGACCCGTACCAGCTGGCGACGATCCTCAACCGGCGCATCGAGGCCGGCGCCGTCGCCCGCCGGGCCAAGAAGCTCGCCATCCTCGAGCAGCGCGAGGCCGAGGCCGGCCGCAAGCTCGGCGACGTCCTCACCCACCTCGGCTACACCGACGGCGACCTCGACAGCCGCCTGGCCCGGGCCGTCGCCGCCGTCGCCGCCGCCAAGCACCGGCAGGAGGCGGGCACCCGCAGCCGGGCCGACATCGAGCAGGAGGTCGCCGTCCTGGAGCGCCGGGTGCAGGACGAGGCCCAGCAGGGCTGGGCCGAGGAGCCGGACCCCTCGTCCGCCCCCACCGATCCGCTGCTGCTGGAGGCCCGTCGTCGGGAGATCGGCGAGCTGGTGAACGCCGCCGGGCGCCCCGACGTGGTCGGTGCCGAGCGCCGCTGCGACGTCGCCCTCTCCCGGGTGAACGACCTGGAGGCCCGCCTGGCGGAGCTGGCCAACGGGCCGGGCTCGCTCCAGCAGCGCCTGATCTCACGCCTGGGTCGGACCACCTGGAGCGGGGACCACGAGGAGTCGGTGCCCGTCTTTGTCGACGAGGCGCTGGTCGCGGTCCCGGTGGCCGAGCGCATGGACCTGCTGGACCTCGTGGTCCGGCTCACCGAGCACGTGCAGGTCGTCCTGCTCACCGCGGACCCCGTGGTCGCCCGCTGGGCGAGGGATCGGGCCATGCACGACAAGGTCACCCTGTACGAAGCCCAGCCGACGGTCGACGCCAGCGACCCGGGCCCCGTCGTGGAGGCCGCCGCCCGCGCCGCCGAGCTCGACGGCGTCCCCTTCGAGGGGTTCCGTGGGTCGCCGCCGCCACCACCCCCGCCCCCGCCGCCGGTGCCGACGCTGGTCCACGCGCCCCTGCGCTGATCCACGCCGGACGGCCACGAAGGCCGGCCGACTCAATCGACGCGGCGCAGCTCGGCGCGGTAGCGGTGGCCGCGGTCGACGTAGGACTGCATGCCGAGGCTGATCATCTCGGGCGTCACCGCGTCGGGCCGGATCTTGGCCGGGATGCCGAGGGCCATGGCCCCGGCCGGCACGACGGTGCCGCCCGACACGACGGCGCCCGCCCCCACCAGCGCGCCGCCCTCGACCACCGCGTTGTGGAGCACGACCGAGCCGGAGCCGATGAGGGCGCCGTCGTGGATCACGCAGCCCTCGAGGTGCGCCAGGTGGCCGACGACGCACTCGTCGCCGACGGTGGTCGGCTGGAAGTGGGTCGTGTGCACGATCGCCCCGTCCTGGATCGACGTGCGGGCCCCGATTTGGATCTCGCCGTCGTCGCCCCGCAGCACGGCGCCGGGCCAGATCGACGACTCGGCGCCGATGGTGACCGAGCCGATGATGACGGCCTCGGGCGACACGTAGGCGGTCGGGTGGATGTCGGGCACCTGGTGGCCGAGGGCGTAGACGGGCATGGGGCGACGGTACCGCCGCCGGGTGGGCCAGGTGGTCGGACGGCGCCGCCCCGCCCGTAGCCTCGCCGGGTGCCCGAGCCCACCGACGTGACCAGCGACGAGACCACCGACGCCCCCAGCGCGCCAGCCGGCGACGGCGCCCCGACGGCTCGCCCCGCCGGGCCGCCCCGCCCGCCGGCTCGCCCGGAGGAGCGGGTGCACCACGGCGACGTCTTCGTCGACCCGTACGCGTGGCTGCGAGACGCCGGGGACCCGGCCGTGATCCCCCACCTCGAGGCCGAGAACGCGTGGACGGAGGCGGCGACGGCCGGGTCCGAGGCGCTGCGCGCCGCCGTCTTCGACGAGATCAAGCGCCGCACGCAGGAGACCGACCTCTCCGTGCCGGTGCGCGACGGCGCGTGGTGGTACCACCAGCGCACCGAGGAGGGTCGTTCGTACGCCGTGCACTGCCGGGTGCCCGACGACGGCACCACCACCGCCCCGCTGACGGGGCCCGACGTCGAGCAGGTCGTCCTCGACCCCAACGAGCTGGCGCCCGACGGCGGGTACCTGGGCCTCGGCGTCCTCGACGTCAGCCCCGACGGCAACTGGCTGGCGTACGCGGTCGACCGCGACGGCGACGAGCGCCACGACCTCCGCTTCCGGGACCTGCGCACCGGCGAGGAGGCCACCGAGACGGTGCCCGAGGTGGCCTACGGGTTCGCGTGGGCGGCGGACTCGGCGACGTGCTGGTACACGCTCCAGGACGAGGCCTCCCGCCCGAACCGGGTGCTCCGCCACGTCGTCGGCACGCCCGTCACCGACGACGTCGAGGTCTTCCGCGAGGACGACGAGCGCTTCCACCTCGGCGTCGGGCCGTCCCGATCGGGCGCGGTCGCAGTCGTCAGCGCCGGCAGCGCCATCACCAGCGAGAGCTGGCTGCTCGACGCGAACCGCCCGGAGGACCCGCCTCAGCTCGTGGCGGCTCGCGAGCAGGGCGTCGAGTACTCGATCGCCCACCACCCCACCGGGCTGCTCGTCGTCTCGAACCACGGCGGGGCCGACGACTTCGCCCTGTGGCGTGCTCCGCTCGACGGCACCGTGGTGGCGCCTCGCGACACCTGGGAGGCGGTGCTCGAGCACCGGCCCGGCACCCGGCTGGCGGGCGTCGAGGCCTTCGCCGGCCACGCCGTGGTCCACGGGCGCACGGACGGGCTGACGGCGCTCTGGCTGCTCGACCCGGCGACCGGCGCGACCCGCCGGTTCGAGACCGACGAGGCGGTCGGCACCATCGGTCCCGGCGCCAACCCGACCTTCGACACCCGGACCTACCGCTTCGGCTACTCGTCGCTCACGACGCCGCCGTCGGTGGTCGACGAGGACCTGGCCTCCGGCGAGCGCACCCTCCGCAAGCAGCTCCCCGTGCTCGACGGGTTCGACCGCGAGCGCTACGAGTCGGCCCGCGACTGGGCCACCGCCGCCGACGGCACCCTCGTGCCGATCTCGCTGGTGTGGCGCCGCGACGCCGTGCCGACCGACGGGCCGGCGCCGTGCCTCCTCTACGGCTACGGCGCCTACGAGGCGAGCATGGACCCGTGGTTCTCGATCGCCCGCCTCTCGCTGCTCGACCGGGGCGTGGTGTTCGCCATCGCCCACGTGCGGGGCGGTGGCGAGCTGGGCCGGGACTGGTACGAGGACGGCAAGTTCGGCGCCAAGGAGCACACGTTCACCGACTTCGTCGCCTGCGGGCGCCACCTGGTCGAGACGGGCCGGACCGCGCCCGACCGCCTCGTCGCCCGCGGCGGCAGCGCGGGCGGGCTGCTCGTCGGCGCCGTCGTGAACCTCGCGCCCGACCTGTTCCGGGCCGTCGTGGCCGAGGTGCCGTTCGTCGACCCGTTGACCACCATGCTCGACCCCACCCTGCCGCTCACGGTCATCGAGTGGGAGGAGTGGGGCGACCCGCTCCACGACGCCGAGGCGTACGGGTGGCTCCGCTCCTACAGCCCGTACGAGAACGTGGCCGCCGCCGCCGAGGCGCCCGACCACCCGGCCGTGCTGGCGACGGCGGGCCTGAACGACCCGCGCGTCGGGTTCCACGAGCCGGCCAAGTGGGTCGCCCGGCTGCGCGACCAGGGCCACGGCGCCGACGTCGACGACCCCCGCCCGGTGCTGCTGAAGGTCGAGCTGGGCGCCGGGCACGGCGGCCCGACCGGGCGCTACGACGCCTGGCGCGACGAGGCGTTCGTGCTGGCCTTCGTGCTCGAGGCGCTCGGCGCGGCCTAGATGCCGTAGCCGCCGCGGAAGAACACCAGCGGCTCGCCCTCGCGGCTGACGTGGAGGTCGTGGACGGCACCGACCGCGATGTCGTGGTCGCCGGCCTCGTGCACGACGTCGAGCGTGCAGTCGATCCACGCCAGCGCCCCGGTGAGCCGGGGCGATCCGAGCGGCGAGTGGTCCCACCCCAGGCCGGCGAACTTGTCGGCCTCCTTCGAGGCGAAGACGCGCGAGACGTCCTCCTGGTCGCCGGCCAGGATGTTGATGCAGAAGGCGCCGGCGTCGCGCAGCTTGGGCCACGTCGACGACGTCCGGCCTGCGCAGAAGCCCACGAGCGGCGGCTCGAGCGACACCGAGAAGAACGAGCCGATCGCCACCCCGACGGGCCGGCCCTCGTGGACGCCGGCCACCACGCACACCCCGGTCGGGAAGTGCCCGAGCACCTGCCGGAACCGGGCGCTGTCGAAGGCTGCGTCGCTCATGGTGGGCTCCTGGCTGGCGGTCGCGCGGCTGGTGGGCGGCCAGGCTAGGGCCGGGCGCCAACCCCGTCGCGCGAGGCGTCGCCGTGCGGCGCAGGCGTCAGCCGGTGGCGGCGCGCAGCTCGGCCGGTGCTGCCTCGAGGGCGACGGTGAGGCCCTCGGCGGCGGCCACGACCTCCACGATCGAGGTGCCGATGGCCAGGGCCTCGGCCTCGACCCGGAGCCGGTCGACGACGTCGTCGCCGTGGGACGGGTCGTGGTGGAAGAGGGCGAGGCGCTTGGCGCCCGCCTCGGCCGCCACCCGCACCGCGTAGGCCACCGTGCAGTGGCCCCAGTCGCTCTTGCGGGCGAACTCGTCGGCCTCGTACTGGGCGTCGTGGATCACCAGGTCGGCGTCGCGGCACAGCTCCAGCACCGAGGGGGCGATGGGCCCGCCGGCCACCGGCTCCTGGTGGTCCGAGACGTAGGCGACGACCACGCCGTCGACCTCCACGCGGTAGCCGTTGGTGGCGCCGGTGTGGGGCACGTCGGCCACCGTCACGTGGGCCCGGCCCCAGTCGAACGACGTGTCGGCGACGTCGCGGAAGCGGATGTCCCCCAGGAGGTCATCGGGCCGGACCGGGAAGAACGGCGGCCGCATGAACTCCTCGAACGCGCCCCGCAGCGAGCCCTCGCCGCTGCGGCCGCAGATCTCGAGCGAGGCGCCGGCCTGGTGGATCGGCACGAAGAACGGCAGCCCCTGCACGTGGTCCCAGTGCAGGTGGGTGACCAGGGCCAGGCCACGGAACGGCTCGTCGCCCACGACGGCGTCGCCGTAGAAGCGGAGGCCGGTGCCGAGGTCGAACACGACGGGGTCGAGGCCGGGCGCCTCGAGGCTCACGCAGGCCGTGTTGCCGCCGTAGCGACGGTTGGCGTCGCACGGGCACGGCGTCGATCCCCTGACGCCCCAAAACGTGATGTTCACCATGTGTTCGGCTCCTGGTGCCCCCTGGTGCAGCGCACCGTAGCCAACGGTGCCCTCCCCTGGTCCGGCTGTGACGGAATGCACTCGGGCCCTCGCTACCCGCGGTCGCCGGTCCTCAGCCGTCGCCACCGCTACGTTGCGGCCCATGACGATCACCGAGGGACAGGTGACGGCCGGCGGCGTCACGTTCGGCCACCTCACGCAGGGCGACGGTCCGCTGGCGCTGCTGCTCCACGGCTTCCCCGACTCGGCGTGGACCTGGCGCCACCTCATGCCCGAGCTGGCCGGCGCCGGCTACCGCGTGGTGGCCCCCTTCCTCCGCGGCTACGCGCCGTCGGAGGTCCCGGCCGACGGCCTCTACCAGTCGGGCGCCATCGCCGCCGACGCCATCGCCCTGCACGACGAGCTCGGCGGCGACGGCGACGCCGTGCTGGTCGGCCACGACTGGGGGGCGCTGGCGACGTACGCGGCGGCCGGCCACGCCCCGGAGCGCTGGCGGAAGGTGGTGGTGGCCGCGGTGCCGCCCCCGGCCACGGTGGCCCAGGCCTTCTTCTCCTACGACCAGCTCCGGCGGTCCTGGTACATGTTCTTCTTCCAGTCCCCGCTCGCCGACATGGCGGTGCCGATGGACGACCTCGCCTTCATCGACCGGCTCTGGGCCGACTGGTCACCGGGCTACGACGCCGCCGAGGACCTCGCCCACGTCAAGGACTGCCTGCGCGACCCCGCGAACCTGGCCGCCGCCCTCGGCTACTACCGGGCCACGCTCGGCACCGGTGCCCGAGCGCCCGAGCTCGACGCCATCGAGGCCGCCGGCGCCGCGCCCCTCACCCAGCCCACGCTCTACCTGCACGGCGCCACCGACGGCTGCATGGGCACCGAGCTGATCGACGACCGCGTCCTCGCCTCGCTCCCCGCCGAGGGGTCGCGGGTCGAGGTGATCCCCGACGCCGGCCACTTCCTGCACCTCGAGCAGCCCGAGTCGGTCAACCGCCTGATCGTCGACTTCCTGACCGCCTGAGGCCGCCGGCGGCGGTTGGGTCGCTCCGCCTCGTCAGCCGGCGAGGACGTGCGTGCCGTCGGCGGTCGCCGAGGCGAGGCCGTCGACGACGAGCGTGGCGGCCACGCGGCGGGCCCGCTCGGGGTCGTCGGGCCACCCCATGGCCTCGGCCAGCGCCGACGCGGGCACGGGACCGGCGAGCAGCGCGGCCACGAGGCGGCCCCGCCCCTGGCGGTCGGAGCCGTCGAAGGGTCGCTGACCGCCCGACACGCCGGCCGAGCCGACGGCGGGATCCGGCTCGGGGTTGCCCGCACGCCGCCACGCGCAGCCGGCGGCGACCGGGCAGGCGTCGCACACCGGGTTCCGAGCGCGGCAGACCGTCGCGCCCAGGTCGAGCATCGCCTGGTTCCAGGCCCAGCCG
Organism: Aquihabitans sp.; assembly: GCA_036263575.1. Classification (GTDB taxonomy): domain Bacteria; phylum Actinomycetota; class Acidimicrobiia; order Acidimicrobiales; family Iamiaceae; genus Aquihabitans. The sequence continues at coordinate 7,218 of DATAGR010000366.1, forward strand.
TCGCCCGGCGGCACCACGCCATCGGCGGCGGCCTGGGCCTCGGTGGGGCGGAGGGCCCGGCCGGCCCGACGGGCGAGCACCCGGGCGGCGTTCGTGTCGAGCACGCCGACGTCGCGCTCGTGGGCGAAGGCGAGCACCGCGCGGGCCGTGTACGGCCCGATCCCAGGGAGCGCGAGCAGGCCGACGAGGTCGTCGGGCAGCACGCCGCCGTGGCGCTCGACCACCGCCGTCGCGCTCCGGTGCAGGTTGACCGCCCGGCGGTTGTAGCCCAGGCCGGCCCAGGCCTCGAGCACCTCGCCGAGGGGCGAGGCGGCGCACGCGGCCGGCGTCGGCCACCGGTCGCAGAACGCCTCGTAGCGGGGCACCACCCGCGCCACCTGGGTCTGCTGCAGCATCAGCTCGGAGACGAGCACCCGCCACGGGTCACGGGTCCGTCGCCACGGCAGGTCGCGGCGCCGCTCGGCGAACCACGCCAGCAGCGCCCGCTGGTGCGCCGCGACGGCGGCGGGCTGACCCGGTGGCGCGGGCGCGGCCATCAGGTGCGGTGCTGCACCCAGGCGGTGGTGACGTAGGGCAGCTCGAAGGTGTCGCCGAGCGGGGCGACGAGGGCGCGCACCCGATCGGCCAGCTCCCGGCGGCCCGCCTCGGGTTGCGGCGCGATGTAGCTGGTCGACATCACCCGGGCCACCAGCGTCTCGGCGTCCATCGGCTGGCGGAAGCCGGAGTCGAGGCGCTGTGGCGCGGTGAACGGCCCGCCCAGCTCCACCAACCGGGCGCCCCAGTCGACCTCCAGCGTGTAGGGCACCCGCCAGCGGCCCCGCTCGTCCCAGCGGATCAGCCTCGACAGCTCGGCCACCCACGGCTCGCGCCCGTCGCGCTCGTTCCACACCAGGCCCAGGCCGCCGCCCGGTCGCAGCACGCGGCCGATCTCGGCGTGGGCGATGGCGGCGTCGAACCAGTGGAAGCCCTGGGCGACGGTCACGGCGTCGACCGACGCGTCGTCGATGGGCATGGCCTCGGCCGTGCCGTCGACGACCGTGACGTCCGGGGCGCTCGAGGCGAGCTTGGCGCGCATCTCGGCCACCGGCTCCACGGCCACCACGTCGGCGCCCGTGGGCACGAGCAGCTTCGTGAGCTTGCCGGTCCCGGCGGCCAGGTCGACCACCCGGAGGCCGGGGCGCAGCGGCAGCTCGGCGGCGAGCCAGGCGACGACGTCCTCGGGGTAGCCGGGGCGACCGCGCTCGTAGTCGTCGGCGCCGGCCCCGAAGCCGCTCGCCGCCACGTCGTGCACGCCCACGTCAGTTCTCCCCGAAGGCGTCCTCGTAGGGGCGCTCGCGGCCGGGGGCGGCCTCGGTGGTCCAGACCATGACCTTGCGGCGGAAGTAGCAGACCTCCTCGCCGCGCTGGTTGAGCCCCTTGGTCTCGACCGACACGATGCCGCGGTCGCCCTTGGACGTCAGCTTCTTGTCGAGCACGCGCGTCTCGGCGTAGATGGTGTCGCCGTGGAACGTGGGCTTCGAGTGCTTGAGCGTCTCGACCTCGAGGTTCGCGACGGCGGCGCCGCTGACGTCGGGGACGCTCATCCCGAGCACGAGCGAGTACACGAGGTTGCCGACCACGACGTTCTTCCCCTGCGGCGACCGCTCGGCGTACCAGTCGTTGGTGTGCAGCGGGTGGTGGTTCATGGTGATCATGCAGAACAGGTGGTCGTCGTACTCGGTGATCGTCTTGCCGGGCCAGTGGCGGTAGACGTCGCCCACCTCGAAGTCCTCGAAGTTGCGGCCGAAGGGGCGTTCGTGCGTGGTCACCGGGTCACCTCGGATCGGGATGGCGGGTCGCGGCCGGGCCGCGCGGGGGCATCGCGGACCGTAGCGGTTCGCCCTCGACCGGCCCCACCCCGGGCGGCGGTGCGGGCGTCACCCCGACGGGTGCGAGGATGACCGGGTGACCACGTGGAGGGGAGGCGGGACCTCAGGACGCGCGCGGTCGCGCCCGGGTCCGGCGGACGCCACGCGGGCGCGCCTGCTCGAGCAGCTCTTCCGGACCCGCTACCCCGGCGTGGTGGCCCTGGCGGTGGCCGGCGTCCTC
>DATAGR010000367.1:0-8116 GCA_036263575.1 Aquihabitans sp.
CGCCCCGCGCTCGACCACGCCGAGGGGGAGGCCGATGGCCTCGCTCCGGCAGATCCGCCAGCCGGCGGACTCGGCCAGGCGGGCGAAGCTCCGCTTGGTGAAGAAGCGCAGGTGGCCCTGGTCGAGGATGCCCCGGGCGTCGTAGTCGAACCGGCCGAGCGCCACCCGGGCCCGCGGGTACCAGTGCCCGAAGTTCGGGATGCTGGTGATGAGGCGGCCGCCGGGGCGGAGGCGCCGGCGGATCTCGTCGAGCACGGCGGCGGGGTCCCGGACGTGCTCGAGCACGTCGGCGGCCAGCACGACGTCGAAGCCGTCGCCCACCTCGTCGGGGATGCCGGCCTCGAGGTCGGCCTCGTAGAAGTCGGTCAGCCGCTCCCGCACGCCCTTGTGCTCGACCTGGTCCACCCCGACCACCTCGTGGCCCTGGGCCACCAGGCGCTCGCCGACCGCCCCGTCCGAGCAGCCGAGGTCGAGGACGCGCGACGGCGACCGGAGCGCCATCCAGGCCTCGACCCGGCCGTGCGACGTGTCGGCGTCCTGCTTGAGCTCGTAGGAGTCCGAGGCGAAGGCCAGCTCACCGGTGCCGAAGCCCATCTTGTGGGCCCGGTAGCGGCCGACGTCGCGGGCGACGTCCTTGGCGTACTTCAGGCCGTCGACGTAGCAGATCTCGTCGCCGTAGTAGGTGGGGATCGGGATCTCGGCGATGCGCTGCTGGGCCTCGTGCAGCTGGATGATGATCTGGGTGTCGAAGTTGAAGCCGTCGTCGTTGTCCTCGAACGGCACGCGCGCGAGGGCGGCGACGTCGTAGGCCCGGTAGCCCGAGTGCCACTCCGAGAGGCCGGTGCCGACCACCTTGTTCTGCACGGTGGTGAGGATCCGGTTGCCGACGTACTTGTAGGCCGGCATCCCGCCCTTGCGGGCCTCGCCCGGCTGCATCATCCGGGAGCCGAACACGGCCTCCGCCTCCCCCCGCTCGATGGGGGCCACCATCTGGTCGAGGATCTCGGGGGCGTACTGGCCGTCGCCGTGGAGCAGCACCGCGATGTCCCAGCCGCGCTCGATGGCGTGGCGGTAGCCCCACTTCTGGTTCCCGCCGTAGCCGAGGTTCTCCGGGTGGCGGACCACGGTGACCGGCAGGTCCTCGGTGACCGACTGGTAGCCGAGGCCCACGAGGTAGGTGCTGTCCTGGCTGTGGTCGTCGCCCACCAGCACCTCGTGGATGCGGGGGCGGAAGGCGGCCGGGATGCGGTCGAGGGTCTGGGCCAGGGTGGTCGCCGCGTTGTAGGCGACCACGAGCACCCCGATCTTCTTCATGGCGCGAGGCTACCGGTCGACCTCTCGGGGCACCGCTCCGAGGCCCCTGCCAGGGCCCCTCCCGCCCTTTGGCCCCTCGTGAGCGGCGTCACTAAGGTTCCGCGCCGTGTCCGAGTTCCTTCGCGACTACCTGACGGTGGCCATCTTCTCCGGGGTGGCCATCGGCCTGCTCCTGGCGGTGCTGTCGCTCGGCAAGCTGGTCCGACCGGTCCGGCCCCAGGCCGACAAGTACCTCACCTACGAGAGCGGCGTCGACGCGATCGGCGCCGGCTGGGCCCAGAGCCCCATCCGCTACTACGTGTTCGCCCTGCTCTTCGTGCTGTTCGACGTCGAGGCCGTGTTCATCTTCCCGTGGGCCACCCGCCTCGAGGTCTACGGCTGGTTCGGGGCGATCGAGATGATCGTCTTCATCGTCCTGCTCACGCTCGGCCTCCTCTACGCCTGGCGCAAGAAGGTCCTCCAGTGGATCTGATCCCCCTCCCCCCAACGACTCGGAGCGCCGCGCCATGGGCCTGGTAGAGAGCGGCAAGCTGCCGAAGCCGCTGACCTCGCTGCTGAACACCTCGCGCAAGTACTCCCTCTGGATCTTCCAGTGGGGCCTGGCCTGCTGCGCCATCGAGATGGGCGCCGCCCTGGGCTCGCCCCGCTACGACGTCATGCGCCTCGGCGTGATCCCGTTGCCGGCGAGCCCCCGCCAGGCCGACCTCATGTGCGTCTCCGGGACCCTCACCGACAAGATGGTCCCCTCGATCCGGCGGCTCTACGACCAGATGCCCGACCCGAAGTACGTGATCTCGATGGGCTCGTGCGCCAACTGCGGCGGCCCGTACTGGGACAGCTACTCGGTCACCAAGGGCGTCGACCAGGTCATCCCCGTCGACGTGTACGTGCCCGGCTGCCCGCCCCGCCCCGAGGCCCTGCTCGAGGGCATCGTCCTGCTCCAGGAGCGCATCGGCAAGGAAGACATGGCCGAGCGCTGGAAGGGTGATCCCATTGTCGTCACCTGAGGTCGTCGACACCCCGGCCGAGGTCGACGAGGCCCGCCAGGGCGTGCTCGACGGGCTCGCCGCCGAGCTCGGCGACGCCGTGGTCGGCACCCACCTCGTGGCCGGCCACGACGTCTGGGCCCGCGTCACCCGCGAGGCGTGGGTCGAGGCCGGCTTCGTGGTGCGGGACCGCCTCGGCTTCAAGGCGTTCGAGTTCCTCTCCGCCATCGACTGGCTCCCGAGCCCGTACGGCAAGTACGAGGACTCGCCCACCGACCCCCGGCCCGAGCCCTCGACCGAGATCGTCACCGGCTACGCCGGCGGCGACACCCGGTTCCAGGTGTTCGCACGGGCCCACTCCCTGACCCAGCGCCTGGGCGTGACCCTCAAGGTCGACCTGCCGGACGACGACCTCGTCCTGCCGACCTGGCTCCCGGTCTACGCCGGGGTCAACTGGCACGAGCGCGAGGTCCGCGAGATGTTCGGGATCGGCTTCACCGGCCACCCGCACCTGGTGAACCTCTACCTGCCGGGCGAGTTCGAGGGCCACCCGCTCCGCAAGACGTTCCCGCTCCTCGCCCGCCACGTGAAGCCGTGGCCCGGCATCGTCGACGTGGAGCCCATGCCCGGCGAGGCCGCCGCGCCGGACGACGCCGCCGCCGAGACGTCCACCGAGACCGACGGGGAGGCCGGCGCATGACCGCCATCACCGACCGCGAGAAGCTCGCCTACGCCAACGCCCAGGCCGCCGACGGCCGGGTGAACCTGGAGTTCGAGACAGACGAGGGCATGACCCTCAACATGGGGCCGCAGCACCCGGCCACCCACGGCACCCTGCGCATCGTCGTGAAGCTCGACGGCGAGCAGGTCGTCTCGTGCGAGCCGGTGATGGGCTACATGCACCGGGGCTACGAGAAGCTGCTCGAGGTCCGCACGTACCCGCAGGTCAACACGCTCATCAACCGGATCGACTGGCTCGGCAGCTTCGCCAACGAGGTGCCGTTCATCCTCGCCACCGAGCGCCTGATGGGCATCGAGGCGCCGCCGCGCGCCCAGTGGATCCGCACGATCATGTTCGAGCTCTCCCGGATCTCGAACATCTCGCTGTTCGTCGGCGACATGGCCCTCCACATCGGCGCCATGACCGCGGCCTTCTACGCCTTCCGCGACCGCGAGTTCGTGCTGAACCAGATCGAGTCGGTGAGCGGTGGTCGGTTCCACCCGAACTACGACCGCATCGGCGGGTTGAAGGACGACCTGCCCAAGGGCTGGGGCGCCGACACCAAGGCCGCCATGGCCCGGATCCGCGACTTCTGCGACGAGATGGAGACGCTCGTCGAGGGCAACGAGATCTTCCAGGCCCGGGCCCGCGGCGTGGGCGTGATCCCGGCCGACGTCGCCCTCCAGTACGGCCTCACCGGGGCCAACCTCCGCGCCAGCGGGGTCGACTGGGACCTCCGCCGCGACGAGCCGGTCGGCCTGGCGTGGAACGAGGTCGACTGGAACGTCATCACCCACCCCGACGGCGACTCCTTCGCCCGCTTCTGGGTCCGGGTCCAGGAGATCCGCGAGGCCACGCGCATCGTCGACCAGCTGATCGACGGCCTGCCGGCGGGCCCGGTCATGGCCAAGGTGCCCCGCATCATCAAGGTGCCCGAGGGCGAGGCCTGGGTCGCCACCGAGAACCCGCTCGGCGAGATGGGCTTCTACGTCATCTCCAAGGGCGACCTCGGGCCGTTCCGGGTGAAGATCCGCACGGCGTCGTTCAACAACATCTCGATCGTGCCGTGGGTCTGCCGGGGCGTGTACGTCCCCGACGTCGTCACGATCCTCGCCTCGCTGTACTTCATCCTCGGGGACATCGACCGATGACCCTCGGCCTCGAGCTGGCCTACTGGCAGCAGTCGTTCCTCCGGTCCGCCGGCGTCCTCGCCGCCGTCCTGCTGCCCGCGGGCACGTTCGTCTACCTCTTCCTGTTCAAGATGGTGTCGTTCATGCAGAACCGGCTCGGGCCCATGGAGGCCGGGCCGTTCGGCTCCATGCAGCTGCTGGCCGAGGTCGGCAAGTTCCTCCAGAAGGAGGACATCGTCCCCGAGCGGGCCGACAAGCAGCTGTTCAAGATCGCGCCGTACCTGGTGGTCGGCACCGTGCTGCTCGTCTACCTGGCCGTGCCGTTCGGGCCCGACATGCTCTTCGCCGACCTCGAGGGCGGCGTCTTCTACGTGCTCGCCATCTCGTCGATCTCCACCCTCGGCGTGCTGCTCGCCGGCTGGTCGTCGGCCAACAAGTTCGCCCTCATCGGCGGCCTGCGCGCCGCCGGCCAGCTCATCGCCTACGAGCTCCCGATGGTGCTCGCCGTGGTCGGCGTGGTGATCCAGGCCGGGACCATGAACCTCAACGGCATCGTGGCCGCCCAGGCCACCGGCTCGATCTTCGGGTTCGACCTCCTCGGCAACCCGTACATCCTCACCCAGTTCATCGCCTTCGCCATCTTCATGATCGCCGTGCAGGCCGAGCTCAACCAGACGCCGTTCGACATGCCGATCGCCGAGTCCGAGCTCGTGTCGGGCTTCATGACCGAGTACTCGGGCCTGCGGTTCCTGCTGTTCTTCATCGGCGAGTTCGCGTCGGCCGGCGCCTTCGCCGCCGTGGCCGCCACCCTCTTCCTCGGGGGCTGGTCGGTGCCCGACGCCTGGGTCGACCTCGACAACGACATCTTCAACCTGCTCGGGCCGATCATCCTGCTCACGAAGATGATGTTCCTGGGCGGGCTCATCTTCTTCGTGCGGTTCACGTTCCCCCGCTTCCGCGAGGACCAGCTCCAGAAGCTGGCGTGGACCGTGCTGATCCCGATCTCGCTCGTCAACATCCTCGCCACCACCGTCCTGAAGGTTGCGTTCTGATGGCTCCTCGTCCCAAGGTCCCCGGCATCGTCAAGGGCATGGGGGTCACCTTCAAGGAGATGACCCAGACCATCTGGCCGGGCGAGGGCATGAAGCGCTTCGCCCAGCCGCCGTCGCCGGCCAAGGGCGCGGCCACCGTGCAGTACCCCCACGAGAAGGAGGCGCCGCCCACGCGGGCGCGCGGCGTCATCGCCCTCAAGGAGGACAACTGCACGGTCTGCATGCTGTGCGCGCGCAGCTGCCCCGACTGGTGCATCTACATCGAGGGCCACAAGGAGAAGGCACCGCCGCGCCGTCCCGGTGGCAAGGAGCGCACCGTCTCCGCCCTCGACCGCTTCGACATCGACTACTCGCTGTGCATGTACTGCGGCATCTGCGTCGAGGTCTGCCCGTTCGAGGCCCTCTTCTGGACGCCCGAGTACGAGTACTCCGAGCCCCGCATCGCCGACCTGCTCCACGACAAGGAGCGCCTCGGTGAGTGGATGGAGACCGTCCCCGACTTCGAGCCCTACGAGGCCGGCTCCGACGCCAAGGTGAAGAAGGTGCCCCGCTGATGCCGGCGCTGCTGCTGGCGGCGGCCGAGAACGCCGACGCACCCATCTACGTGGCGCAGAACATCGCCTTCGGGATCATCGCCGCCATGATGATCTTCTCGGCGATCCGCGTGGTGACCACGGACAACGTGGTCCACGCCGCCGTGTACCTGGTGATGGTGCTCGCCGGCGCCGCCGCCCAGTTCATCCTGCTGGGCGCCGAGTTCATCGCCATCACGCAGGTGCTCGTCTACATCGGCGCCATCGTGGTGCTCTTCCTCTTCGGCATCATGCTGACCAAGGCGCCCATGGAGGGCAACGAGAAGCTCAGCCGCGACAACTGGGCGCTCGGCGGCCTCACGTCGCTCGTGCTGCTCGGCCTCCTCGGCTACGTGCTGCTCGACGCCTTCGGCGAGGACAAGCTGCCCCAGGACCTCCAGCCCACGCCCACCGGCGCCGTGTCCGACTCCATCTTCGGCACGTACCTGGTGCCGTTCGAGGTCGTGTCGCTCCTGCTGCTCGCCGCGCTGATCGGCGCCATCGTGATCGCCCGACGGGACTGAGGGGACGCCGTGCTGCTCAACCAGTTCCTCCTGCTGGCCGCCGTCCTGTTCTGCGTCGGCGTCTACGGCGTCATCTCCCGCCGCAACGGCGTGATGGTGCTCATGTCGATCGAGCTGATCCTCAACTCGGTGAACATCAACCTGGTCGCCTTCAGCGCCATGACCGGCGCGGTGTCGGGCCAGGTGTTCGCCCTGTTCGTGATCGCCGTCGCCGCTGCCGAGGTGGGCGTCGGCCTGGCCATCGTGCTGGCCATCTTCCGCAACTACCGCTCCGTCGACCTCGATGACGTCGACCTGATGAAGGGCTGATCGAACGTGCTCACCCACGCGTGGATCATCCCGCTCATCCCGGCCGTCTCGTTCGTCCTGATCCTGGCGTTCGGCAAGCGCCTGCCCCGCGGCGGCTCCGAGATCGGCATCGCCTCCGTGGCGATCTGCTTCGTCCTGGCCCTCGCCGTGGCCGCCGGCTGGATCAGCCGCGTCGAGCACCCGCCCAAGGACGGGGCGGTGGCCGAGCACGTCGAGTCGGTGGTGGCCGCCCAGGCCGCGTCGCCGGCGCGCACCGCGCCCGACGGCGACCACGGCGCCGAGGCCGAGGGCGGCGAGGCCGGCCACGGCGAGGAGGCCGACCACGGCGAAGAGGCCGCCGCCGAGGAAGGGAGCCACTCGTCCGAGGGCGAGGCCGCCGCCACCGGCGGGGAGGCCGCCGGCGCAGAGGAGGAGGGCCACTCGACCGAGGGTGGGGCCGCGGCCGAGGAGGAGGGCCACTCGACCGAGGGCGGTGCCGCGGCCGCGGAGGGCGCGCACGGAGCCGAGGAGGGCGCCCACGGGGGCGAGGAGGAGGAGCACCACGTCGTCGAACCGGTGGTCCGCAACATCACCTGGTTCCAGACCGGCGACGTCGACATCAAGGTCGGCACCATGGTCGACGGGCTCAGCGCCATCATGCTCGTGGTCGTCACCCTCATCTCGCTGCTGGTGCACGTCTTCTCGACCGACTACGTGGCCGGCGACCGCCGCTACACCCACTACTTCGGCTTCCTCAGCCTCTTCACGGCCTCGATGCTGTTCTTCGTCCTGGCCGAGAACACGCTCCAGATGATCGTGGGCTGGGAGCTGGTGGGCCTCTGCTCGTTCGGCTTGATCGGGCACTGGTGGGAGGAGAAGCCGAACTCCGACGCGGCCCTGAAGGCGTTCCTCACCAACCGCGTGGGCGACGTCGGCCTCCTGATCGGCGTGACGATCCTGTACTTCGCGGCCGGCCGCACCTTCGACACCATCACCATCAACACGCTGGCGAACGAAGGCGGCATCCGCCACGCGCTGCTGCTGATCGCGTCGCTGTGCCTGCTCACCGCGGTGATGAGCAAGTCGGGCCAGTTCATCCTGCACACGTGGCTGCCCGACGCCATGGCCGGCCCCACACCGGTCTCCGCGCTCATCCACGCCGCCACCATGGTGGTGGCCGGCGTCTTCCTGATCGCCCGCCTCTACGGCGTGTTCTTCAACGGGCTGTCCATCGGCACCGCCAACATCAACGCCATGGCCGTGATCGGCTCGATCACGCTGCTCTTCGGCGCCCTGCTGGCGTTCGTGCAGAGCGACATCAAGAAGGTGCTGGCGTACTCCACGGTCAGCCAGCTCGGCTACATGGTGATGGCGCTCGGCGTCGGCGCCTGGACCGCCGCCATCTTCCACCTCTTCACCCACGCCATCTTCAAGGCGTGCCTCTTCCTGGGCTCCGGCTCGCTGGCCCACCACATCCACTCGTTCGACATGAAGCGCGACATGGGCGGCCTGCGCAAGGTGATGCCCAA
>DATAGR010000368.1:0-2123 GCA_036263575.1 Aquihabitans sp.
CCTGCTGCCCGACGCGGAGTAGGCCCGACCGGTCGGTCGGCCCGAGCCACCGGCCCCAGCCGGGGGCGGTCGTCGGGCGCGAGGCAACGCCCCGGTAGCGTGGCCGGCCATGTCCGACCGGCTCCGCATCGGCCTGCTCCAGTGCGGCTACGTCCACCCCGACCTGGCCGGCGACTTCGGTGACTACCCGGTCGCCTTCGGGGAGCTCCTCGAACCGCACGACGTCGAGCTCGTCACCTACGACGTGCAGACCGGGCCGCTGCCCGACGACCCCGGCGCGGTCGACGGCTGGCTCGTCTCGGGCTCGGCCAGCTCCGCCTACGAGCGCCTCCCCTGGATCCCGCCGCTGGAGGCGTTCCTCCGCGGCCTGGTGGCTCGCGACGCGCCCGTCGTGGCCATCTGCTTCGGGCACCAGCTCGTGGCCCAGGCCCACGGTGGGCGCGTCGAGCGCTCGCCGGCCGGCTGGGGCGCCGGCGCCCACGACTACGAGCTGGTGGGCACCGGGCCCTGGGGCTCGACCCCGGACCGTCGCTCCGTCCGGCTCATCGCCAGCCACCAGGACCAGGTGGTCGACCTGCCCGACGGCGACGTGGTGATCGCCCGCACCGACCACTGCCCCATCGCCGGCTACACGCTCGGCACCTCCGTGCTCGCCATCCAGGCCCACCCCGAGTTCACCGCCGGCCTCTCGGCGCGCCTCACGCAGGCCCGGCGTGACCGGATCGGCGACGCCACCGCCGACGCCGCCCTCGCCTCGCTCGACGCGCCGCTCGACCGGGCCGTGGTGGGGTCGTGGATGGCCGACCACTGGCGCCGGTAGGGACAACCCCACCGCACGGACGCCCGGCCACGGGATGGTCGCACCCGCCGCCTCCCCGTACGGTCACGCCATGACCTCCACCGCGTCGCTGCTGACCCGGGCCTACCGGCCCGTGGTGTCGGCGGCGACGTGGAAGGCGACGGCCAAGGTGTTCGTCGACGTCCCCATCGTCTGGTTCACCGCCCTCCTCGTCCTGATCCCCGCCATCGTCGCCATCCCGACGACGATCCTCTTCCCCGTCGCCATCGCGCTGTCGACGGTCAGCCTGCTGGCCGGCCGGCTCACCGCCCGCTTCTCAAGGTTCCGCCTCGACGTCTTCCTCGACCACCCGCTGCGGGACGCCCACCGGCCGCCGCCACCCGGCCGGTGGTACACCCCCGCCGGGCTGTGGCGGCGGTACGTGGCCGAGCTGCGGGACGGCGCGACGTGGCGGGCGCACGGCCACCTGATCGTGTCCATCCCGGTCACCGCGATCAGCGCCCTCGTCGCCTCGCTGGCGTGGTGCGTGCCGCTCACGGCGATCGCGGCACCGGCGTGGATCGGGCTCCTCCCCGACGATCGCATCGACATCGGGCCCCTCCACCTCGGGGGCGCGACCGGCGCCGTCGCGTCGGTGCTCGTCGGGCTCGTGCTCCTTCCGGTCGCCCCGGTCCTGATCGCCGCCATCGCCCACGTCGAGCGGCGGCTGGGCTCGGCCCTGCTCGGGCCACGAGGCGACGCGGTGCTGACGGAGCGCATCGAGGCCGTCGAGTCCAGCCGGGCACGGGTCGTGGACGCCGCCGAGGTGGAGCGCAAGCGCATCGAGCGCGACCTCCACGACGGCGCCCAGCAGCGCCTGGTCGCCCTGGCCATGAACCTCGGCATGGCCCGCGAGAAGCTGTCCTCGGACCCCACCGCGGCCAGCGCGCTGCTCGACGACGCCCACGCCGAGGCCAAGCGGGCCCTGGTGGAGCTGCGCGACCTCGCCCGTGGCCTCCACCCCGCCGTGCTGACCGACCGCGGCCTCGGGCCGGCGCTGTCCGCCGTGGCGGCCCGCTCGAGCGTGCCCGTCGAGGTGCGCGTCGACCTGGCCGAGCGCCCCGACGCCACCACGGAGGGGATCGCCTACTTCGTCGTCTGCGAGGCCCTCGCCAACGTGGCCAAGCACAGCGGCGCGAGTCGGGCCAGCGTCGACATCACGCGCGCCGGCGACCGCCTCGTGCTCGAGGTGCGCGACGACGGGCGCGGCGGCGCCGACTTCACCGGTTCCGGCCTGGCCGGCCTGCGCGACCGCGTGCAGGCCGTCGACGGCTGGCTCCAGCTC
>DATAGR010000369.1:0-1754 GCA_036263575.1 Aquihabitans sp.
GTCGCCGAGGCCGTGGGCGATGTCGTAGGCATGGACGAGCAGCTCGCCGATGGCCACGGCTGCGAACCCCGAGGCATCCGTCGGTCCCCAGTGCCACGCCCTGGCGTCCGCTGGGGAGCAGTCGACCGCGGCAGCGAGGAGCAGACCGCAGCCACTCATGAGCCGCAGCAGCTCAGCCGGAGGTTCGTCGTCCGGCACCACGACGGTGAACCGCAGGTACGCATCATCGGTGCGGCCGGCCAGTTGCACTGCGTACCTGACCAGGTCCGAGGCGACGTGCGAGGCGGTCTGGTGGCAGGTCCATTCGAGGACGCCTGCCGGTGAGGTCCAGTCGCGGTCGGCGAGCGGCCCCAGCGCGTCGAGCACCACCGACGTCGCCCCCGCGACCCGCTTGCCCCAGGGCGTGCTCACCGAGCCATGTTCTCACCGTCGTCCCGCCACGGTGCCCTCGACGCGCTTTGCACGGGACGGTCGACAACTGTCCACGAGGCCTTGGGCCGCCGGTAGGTGCCTGGGTAGCCTCGCTGGGCCGGGGTCCGCACCAGGATCTCCAACCCCCGGGGACGTAGCTCAGTTGGCTAGAGCACCTGCTTTGCAAGCAGGGGGTCGTGGGTTCGATTCCCATCGTCTCCACTCCGAAGCCACACGTGAGGCGCTCGCTGACCGCCGTGCCCAGCCTGACGGCTGAGGTCCGCGCCGCACCGCCGGTCGGTGGTCCCATTCGTCCAAGATCACGGCCGGCGTCGGTGCGACGGTCGTCCCATGGAGCTCATCGAAGACGGACGCCGTGCGATCGACCTGACCACCACCCCCCTGCACCTCGGGCTCGGGTCCCGAGCCCGACCCATCGAGGGCTTCGCGTGGGACCCCGCCGTGCTCGGCGCCTACGCCGCAGCCGTCGCCGCCGACGGGTCCGACGGCCGGCTCCTCGTCATCATCGACGAGGAGGGTCGAGGTGACCACTGGGAGCGCCACCTCGGCGACGAGGTCGTGATCTGCCTCGAGGGCGCGATCACCGTCGTGGTCGAGGGGTCCGACGGGATGGAGGTCGAGGTCGCGCTGGATCCCGGCCAGGGCACGGTCAACCCGGCGGGTGCGTGGCACGCCGTCGACGTGGAGGGCGCAGGGCGGATCCTCACGATCACCCCGGGGGCCGGCAGCGAGCACCGGTCCCGGGATCGGCGGTGACGCTCCGCCTGTCGTGCCTCGGCGACAGCCTCACCCGCGCCCAGCTGAGCGCCGACTACGTGGACCAGCTCGGCCGAGACCTGCCGCCGGGGGCGCTCGAGGTCTCGCGCTTCGGCGTGAACGGCGACCTCGCCTACAACCTGCTGCAGCGCCTCGACCAGGTCCTGGACACGCCGGCGGACGTCGTCACGGTGCTGATCGGGACCAACGATGCTCGAGCCAGCGTCGCCGGCCATCCCGTCGAGGCGACGATGAGGCGCAAGCACCTCCCCGTCCGGCCGACGCCCACGTGGTTCCGGGACTGCCTCGGGGAGGTGGTCGAGCGCCTCGGTGCGGAGACCGACGCCCGGGTCGGGTTGCTGTCGCCGCCCGTCCTCGGCCAGGACCTGGCCGGGCCCGCCGCCGCAGCATCCGGCGCCGTGAGCCGGATCGTCGCCGAGCTCGCCTCGGACCTCGGCGTCGCCCTCCTCCCGCTGCACGACGCGCAGGTCGCGCACCTCCGTCGGGCCGGCGCACCGGCGATCCCCTACCGCGAGGCGACGACCGGTCGTGTCGTCGGCACCCTC
>DATAGR010000370.1:0-3409 GCA_036263575.1 Aquihabitans sp.
GCGGCCGCGGGGCTCGGCGGGCTCGGGGAGCAGCGCCTCGTCGTCGGCGTCGACGTCGTAGGGCAGGTCGTCGTAGGTCATGGCGTCGGCTCCTGGTGCGCCCGGGGCGCACGGGTGGGCCCGGTGCGGCGTCGGTGGTGCGTGAGGGTCATGCGAACCGCTTCCGGAGGGCCTCGGCGACGGGCGGCGGGACGGTGGAGGTCACGTCGCCGCCGAACTTGGCGATCTCGCGGATGAGCTTGGAGGCGACGAACGAGTGGGTGGTGGCCGACGGCAGGAAGACCGTGTGGACGCCGGAGATCGCGAGGTTCATCTGAGCCTGCTGGAGCTCGGACTCGAAGTCCGAGACCACGCGCAGCCCCTTGACGATGAAGTCGGCGCCGATGTCCTTGGCGAGGTCGACGACCAGGCTGGAGAAGCTGGTGATCGTGACGTTCGGGAGGTGGGCGACGGACTCCCGCACGAGGGCCTGGCGCTCCTCCAGGTCGAACAGCCCGGTCCCCTTCTGCGGGTTGCGGATGGCCGCCACCACGACCTCGTCCCACAGGCGCGACGCGACCTCGATCAGCTCGAGGTGGCCGTTGTGGATCGGGTCGAAGGACCCCGGGTACAGGACGCGGGTCACTCAGCGGCTCCGGTTGGGGACGCGAACGTGACCACCGTACCGCCGTACCGCTTGCTCCTGATGGCACAGAGGGACGACGGCAGCTCGACGTCGCGGTCCGATTCGACGACCACGACGCCGTCGGCGGCCAGCCCCCGAGCCACCTCGTCGAGCAGCTCGGGCCACCCGTCGTAGGCGTACGGCGGGTCCAGGAGCACGAGGTCCCACGGCCCCGACGACCCCGCCGAGCGGGCACCGTCGCCCCCAGTCAGCGTGCTGTGATCCCCGAGGCCGGTCGCCTCGAGGTTGGCGGCCACCACGGCCCTCGCCGAGGCATCGGCCTCGACGAAGGTGACGTGCGCTGCGCCCCGCGACAGGGCCTCGATGCCGAGGGCACCGCTGCCGGCGAAGGCGTCGAGCGCCCGGGCGCCGTCGATCGCCCCCAGGCTGTCGAGGGCGTTGAACACCGCCTCCCGCACCCGGTCCGACGTGGGCCGCGTGGCCGAGCCGGGCGGGACGTCGAGCCGGCGCCCCCGGGCCGATCCGGCCACCACGCGCAGGGCGCCCCTCGTCGTCCGTGCCACCGCGGCAGTCTCGCAGCCGGCACCGGTAGCGTCGGCCCATGTCCGACGTGCCCACCGACGCCTCCGGTGCCGACCTGGTCTCGCCACGGATCACGTGCATCGACTGCGGCGGCACCGCCCACCTGCTCTCCCGCCCCGACGACACCGGCCGGTTCTGGCCGGGCGACCTGGTGGTCTACCGCTGCGAGGACTGCATGGACCGCTGGGACCTCGTGGTGCCCGACGAGGGCGACGACGGCTGAGGGACGCGGGGGCTCAGGTCCCCATCTTGTGGACCCGGTCCACCTCGATGCGCAGGATGACCCGCTCGGTCTGGATCGGGTTGCCGTACGGCGTGCCGTTGTACTTCTGCGAGAGGTCGTCGATGTCGGCACGGGCGGCCGGGCCGGCCTCGGTCTCGACGACCCGGCCCCGAGCCTCGACGTACTGGTAGGGGTTCTCCGAGCTGAAGACGGCGACGGTGACGCGCGGGTCGCGCTGGACGTTGCGGAACTTCTGGCGACCGGTCTCGGTGTTGATGAGCACGTGGTCGTCGTCGGCGTGGACCCACATCAGCTGGGTCTGCGGCTGGCCGTCGGGCATCAGCGTCGTGAGGGCGGCGAAGTTCTTGGCGGTGGCCAGGGCCTTGAGGTCGGCATCGATGGGCATGGCGCGGAGGCTACCCAGCGCCTCCGTCCCGTCAGTCCCGTCCGTCCCGTCCGTCGGCCGAGGTGTCGTCGTCCTCGGCGGGGAGCTTGCCCCACTCCTCCTTCTCGGCCGGCTGCGCCGACGATGGGAACTCGCGCAGCGGTCCGAGGGGCGTGGCGTCCCAGTGGGCGAAGGTCAGCGGCGTCTGCAGCCAGATCGTGAGCAGCCGGGCCACGGCGTCGACCGACGCCAGCTCGGTGCGCTCCCAGCCGTGGCTGCCGTCGAGGCCGAACGCGATCAGGGCGGCTCGGGTGCCGGCACCGGCCTCGAGGGCGGCGGCGACGTCGGACCGGTAGTACTTGAACGTGTCGCGCGCGTAGGGGATGCGGGCGTCGCGCGAGAGCCGGCAGAGCCGGCGGGTCAGGTGGTAGTCGAACGGCCCGGTCATGTCGGCCATGGGGATGGTGACGCCGTGCTCGATCGAGTGCTGGCCCGGCGCGCAGACCGCGTTGTCGATCGACACCATCTCGGCCACGTCCTCGCCCAGGCCGTGGCTGGCGCCGTGGCCGACCTCCTCGGCGATCGTCACGAGGAGGTTGGCGCAGTGCTGCAGCTCGACGCCGCCGTCGAAGATCGCCTTGGCCGCGGCCAGCGCGGCGGCGACGCCGGCCTTGCCGTCGAGGTGGCGGGAGACGACGAAGCCGGAGTCGGTGACCTCGGGGTTGGCGAGCAGCGCGACCGAGTCGCCCACCTGGATCCCGAGGGCCCGCAGGTCGTCCACGCTGTTCGCCCGCTGGTCGACGCGCACCTCGACGTGGTCCCAGCCCACGCCCTGCTCGTCGATCTCGTCGCCGAACGCGTGGCCGCTCGCCTTCAGCGGGAGGATCGTGCCGCTGTAGGCGCGGTCGGGCTCCTCCACGAAGATCGTGACGCGAGCGCCCTCGGCGAAGCGGGCGGAGAAGGTGCCGATCGGGATGACCGCCAGGCGGCCGTTGTCCTTCAGGGCCCGGACCATGCACCCGATCGTGTCGGCGTGGACCACGACGGCCCGGTCGACGGACTCCGAGCGGCCCGGGATCTCCGCCACCAGCGCCCCGCGCCGGGTGAGCGAGAACGGCAGGCCGATCTCCATGCAGATGTCGCCGATCTGCTGCATGACCGCATCGGTGCGGCCCGACGGGCTCGGTGTGCGCAGCAGGTGGAGCAGCACCTCGGTCATCCACGCCCGGTCGATCGGGAGCTGCGTCGGGTCGGCGTGCTTCGGAGGGGCCGGGGGGCCGGAGGTCACGGGGAGATCACCTTCGTCGGGAGCGGTGCGGCCCGGCGAGGGTCAGCCGGTGCGGTGGTGGTCGCCGTCCGGCACGTTCGGCTGCCAGGCCCAGGGCGTGGGACGGGTCCCGGGAAAGAGATAGTCGATGAACGCCGCCGCCGTGGGACGGGGCTCGTGGTTGGCGAGGCCGGGGCGCTCGTTGGCCTCGATGAACACGTGCTCGGGGCCGTCGACCGCCGGGACGAGGAGGTCGATGCCGGTCACCGGGATGTCGATCGCCTCGGCGGCCCGCAGCGCGGCCTCGGCCAGCTCGGGCGCCAGGTC
>DATAGR010000371.1:0-2516 GCA_036263575.1 Aquihabitans sp.
CCATCGACGAGGCCGAGCTCGACGACGCCAACGACCGGGTCCAGCGGATCAACCTCACCATCGACGACCTGCCCGAGGGGTGGGTGGCCGAGGCCCCGATCGAGGAGGTGACCAGCGTGGTCACCGAGTGCACCGAGTACGGCGTCGACGAGAACGTGGTGGCCAAGGCCGCCTCCGACCGCTTCTCGCTGATCGTCGACCAGGGCGGCCTGGGGCTCGACACGACCTCCGGCTACCTCGAGTCCGTCGAGACCGCCGAGATGCTCATGGGCGAGCTCGGCAGCACCGACTTCGCCGACTGCGCCACCGAGCAGCTCCTGTCCGCCGAGGGCGTCACCGTCGAGGGCCAGCTGAACCAGTTCGACGGCATGCCGGAGCTCGGCGACGAGGTCGTGGCCCTGCAGGGCGACTTCGCCATGAGCGACACGTCCGGCGCCAGCGTGCAGCTCTCGGCGATCATCGTCGCCATCCGCACCGACCAGGTCATCACCACCGTGTCGGCGACCGCGGTCGACACGCCCGGCGACGAGCAGCTCCTCTACCAGGTGCTCGACCTCGTGGCCGAGCGCCAGGAGGGCTGACCCACGCGGCGCCCGTCGCCGCTGCCCCCTCCGCCACCCCCGGGCGGGGAAGACGGCCGGTCCGATCCACCGACGAGGTGGCGGGCCGGCCGTCGTCGCGCCCGGGCTCGGGCACGCTGCGAGCTAGCGGGGGGCGAGGTCGCGGATGGCCTGCCGTTGGTCGAGGCCGAACGGGAGGATGGCCAGGGCGGGCGTGGTGATGCCGTTCGCCTGGTAGCGCCCGATGTGCTCCCGACACTCCTCCGGGCTGCCGTGCACGATGAGGGTGTCGACGAGCTCGTCGGGGATGGCGGCCAGCGCGGCCTTGCGATCGCCCGCCTTCCAGAGGTCCCACATCGGCTGCAGGACCTCCTCCCGGCCGAGCCAGCGGTGGAACTCGGCGTAGACCGGCACCGTCAGGTAGGCGGCGATGGCGTAGCGCCCGAGGGCCATGACGGTGTCCCGGTCGGTGGTCGGCGCCACGAAGATCCGGGCCACGACCTCCTTGTCGGCGCCGCCCTCGTGGACGTACGGAGCCACGGTCGAGACGTCGTCGGCGCCGAGCCAGTTCACGATGGCGCCGTCGCCCTCGGTGCCGGCGAGGCGCAGCATGCCCTGGCGCAGCGCGGCGACGAGGATCTTCGGCTGCTGCTCGGGCACCAGCCCGAGCTTGAAGCCGTCGACGGCGAAGGTGTCGTAGCGCTCCTTGACCTTCTCGCCGGTGAGGGCCGTGCGCAGGAAGCGCACCGTGTCGCGGGTCTTCTTGAAGGGCTCCGTGAACGGGATGTCGTTCCACCGCTCGACGATGACGTTCGACGACGTGCCGATGCCGAACGCCACCCGGCCCGGCGCGGCGTCGGCCAGCGAGGCCACGCACTGGGCGAGGGTCGCCGGCCCGCGCGTGAAGCTCGGCACGATCGCCGAGCCGAGCCGCAGCGACGGCGCCCACACCGAGGCCAGGGCGAGCGGCGTGAAGCCGTCGGCGCCGTTGGCCTCGCTCGACCACACGTCGGTGTAGCCGAGGTCCGCCAGCTCGACGATCCAGTCGCGCTGCTCGTGCAGCGGCACGCCGTCGAACGGGATGGTCATCCCGTAGCCCTGGTAGGTCATGGGGTCTCCTCGGGGGGTGCGGGATCGGAGGCGGCGGCCACCGGCGCCACCGGGGCGGCGTGCGCGGCCTGCGGGCGGGTGCCGGGCTTGAGCGGCTCCCAGAAGCGGACGATCGTCGACTGGCTCGCCGTGGCCATGAGCGTGCCGTCCTCGGCGAAGAGGCGCACGGTGCCGTGCCCGAAGCCGTGGTCGATGCCCTCGACCTGGATGTCGAGCAGGACCCACTCGGTCGGCACCGGCCGCAGGACGCGCAGCGTGTTGTCGAGGCTGTTGCCGCCGGCGAAGGCGCCCAGCGCCTGGCCGATGCCGAAGGGCACGTAGTCGCCGAGGATGGCGAGCGTGGCGGCCGACGGGTCGAGCAGCTCGGGGATGCGGGCCCACAGCGACGACCGGCCGCCGGGTGCCGGGTGGCCCTCGAGCTCGTCCCAGGCCCGGGCCGACGCCATCCGGAGGTCGAGCCGGCTCATGATCGACTCCTCGCCGGGGACGCGGAGCGGTCGGGGGTCGCAGTCCTCGGGGCCGGGCACGTCGAGCGGCGCCACGAACGTGCGGGCGATGTCGAGGTCCCGCGACCCGAGGGCGGCGTTCACCGTGAAGATCTCCCGGTCGCCGACGCGCCCGACGGCGCGGGCCTGCGAGCTCTGCCGTCCGGCGACCGCCACGTCGACGTCGACGTCCACCACCGAGCCGGGCTGGGCGTAGGCGAGGTACTGGGCGGTCGCCCAGATCAGCGGCCGACCGGTGGTGCCCTCCATCGCGGCGATGGCGGCGCCGAGGCCGCAGCCGCCGAAGAGGAAGCCGCCACCGGTGGAGAGGCCCGGCGTCACCGGGAAGTGCCAGCGGTTG
>DATAGR010000372.1:0-2217 GCA_036263575.1 Aquihabitans sp.
GCGGTCGGCGTCGTCGGCGTCCTCGACCAGCACCACGAACTCGTCGCCACCGAAGCGCGCCACCGTGTCGCCGGGATCGACGGCGCGCCGCATCCGGTCGGCCACCGCCACGAGCAGCTGGTCACCGACGCCGTGGCCGAGCGAGTCGTTCACGACCTTGAAGCGGTCGAGGTCGCAGAACAGCACGGCGATGTCGGTGCGGGTCCGCGCCCGGCGGTTGAGCGCGTGGCCGAGGCGGTCCATCAGCAGCGTGCGGTTGGGCAGGCCGGTCAGCCCGTCGTGCATCGCCTGGTGGGCCAGCCGGTCCTCGGTGGCGACCCGCTCGAGGGCGATCGACACGAGGTTGGCCGCCACCTCGCCCACCTGGCGTTCGTGGCGGTCCGGCGTGTGGGGCCGCTCGAAGATCGTGGAGATGGTGCCGACGACGGTGCCGGAGGCGCTGGTGATCGGGTGCGACCAGCCCGAGCGGATGTCCAGGCGGCCGCCGAGCTCCCGCAGCCGTGGGTCGACCTCCTCGGCCCCGAGGTCGTGCACCACCACGGTGCGGCGGGACTCGATGGCGGCGTCGCAGAGCGTGCGCGCCGGCAGGCGCGGCGGGTGGCGCACGAACTCGTTGAGCTCGTCGGGCGCCCGGCCGGCCCGCATCTCCAGCCGGTCGCCGTCGAGGAGGTAGATCGACGTGCGGCCCCCGACGCCGTTGTCCTCCACCAGCTGCACGCACCGCTCGAGGATGCCGGCGAGCGGGGCGCTGCGGCCGATCAGCTCGAGGACCTTGGCCTGGCTCGTCGACAGGCGCTCGGCCCGGCGGATGGCCGTGATGTTGCGGGTCGTCAGGACGAGGCCGCCGACATCGGGGTCGGCAAGGAGGTTCGACCCGGTGGCCATCACGTCGGCCCACGAACCGTCGGCCACCCGCAGCCGCACCTCGACGGTGACCTCGACCCCCGGGCGGCGGAGCGTCTCCTGCCACGCGTCGACGGCGCGCTGCAGGTCCTCGGGGTGGACCAGCTCGAGCGGGTGCACGCCCTCCCAGAACGCCGCCGTGTAGCCGAGCGCCTGGTTGTGCCGACCCGTCGTGTAGATGATGTTCCCGTCGGCGTCGGTGAGCGACACCGTGTCGCTGATGTTCGTCAGCAGGTTGCGGAAGCGACGCTCGGACGCCGACAGGCTCAGGCGGGCCTCGTGCAGGTCGGTGAGGTCGATGGCCTGGACCATGGTGGACACCCGCCCGTCGGCGGGCGTGGCCACGACCACGGCGTCGAGCACCGCCCAGCGCGAGGCGCCGTCGCTGCGGACCACCGCCCCCTCCAGCCGGATGCGCCGCTCGCCGCGCCGGAGCGCCTCGACGCCCTCGACGAGGTCGGCGGCCAGCGCGGGCCCCAGGAAGTCGCGGCCGTCGCGCCCCAGCAGCTGCTCCAGCGGCAGGCCGATCAGCTGGCAGAGCGCCGGGTTGGCCCGCACGAAGCGGTGGTCGACGACGATGCCGTTGGCGATGGGCGACTCGAAGAAGATCTGCTCCCACCCGCCGTCGGGCAGCAGGACCGCCTCATCCTCCATGCCGCCCGGCACCTCGCTCCCCCGTCCCTCCCCGGGCCGATCCACCCGGGTGCGCCGACAGGCTACGCCCACGACCGGCGATCGACGCCCGCAGCCGCCGCCGTTTGGCCCGGCCGGACCCCGGGCACAGGAGGCCGGTGCGACGCGACCTCAACGGTTACCGCCTGGACCAGCTGCTCGGCGTCGGCGGCACGGCGGAGGTGTGGTCGGCGTGGCCCGACGCGCCGGACGCCGAGGCGGTCGCGATCAAGCGCCGGCGCGCCGGCGTCGGCGCCGCCTCGGACGGCTCGCTGCTCGCCGAGGCGGAGCTCCTCCGAGCGGTCCGCCACCCGCACCTCGTGCCGGTGCTGGACGTGGTCGCCGACCCGCCGGGCGTCGCCCTCGTCGTGCCGCTCCTGGCCGGCGGCTCGCTGCGCGACCTGCTCGACGAGCGGGGCACGCTGGCGGCGGGCGAGGTGGTGGCGGTCCTGGGGCCGATCGCCGCCGCCGTCGCCGCGCTGCACCGCCACGGCGTCTCGCACGGCGACCTGAAGCCGGAGAACGTGCTGCTCGACGCCGGCGGCTGGCCGGTCCTGGGCGACGTGGGCACCGCACAGCCGCTCGGGACGCCGGCCGGCACCGCCCGGCACGCCACGCCGGCGTACCTCGACCCCGCCGTCG
>DATAGR010000373.1:0-1654 GCA_036263575.1 Aquihabitans sp.
CCAGGATGGCATCGTGCGGGCGTGAGCGTCGATCCGTCGGCCCCCGACGTCCTGTGGCGACCCACCGCCGAGGGCGTCGCCGCCACCCGCATCGCCGCGTTCGCCGCCGACGTCGCCGCCCGCCGGGGGCTGTCGTTCGGCGACCCGGTCGACTACGACGCCCTGTGGCGGTGGTCGGTCGAGCACCTCGACCAGTTCTGGGCCGACGTCGCCGGGTGGTCCGGGGTGCTGCCCGGCGTACCGGACGACGAGGTGCTGACCGACCGGTCCATGCCCGGGGCGGTCTGGTTCCCCGGCCGCCGGGTGAACTACGCCGAGCAGGCGCTGCGGCACGCCACCGACGACGCCCCGGCGCTGATCGCGGTGGCGGAGGGCGCCGAGCCGGTGGAGATCGCGTGGTCGGAGCTGCGCGGCCAGGTCGGCGCCTTCGCCGCCACGCTGCGCCGGCTGGGCGTGCGGCCGGGCGACCGGGTGGCCGGCTACCTGCCCAACGTGCCCGAAGCGGTCGTCGCCTTCCTCGGCGCGGCCGCCATCGGCGCCGTCTGGTCCTCGTGCGCGCCGGACTTCGGCACCCGCGCCGTGCTGGACCGCTTCGCCCAGATCGAGCCGACCGTCCTGGTCGCCGTCGACGGCTACCGCTTCGCCGGCCGCGACCACGACCGGCGGAACGTCGTCGCGGAGCTGCGGGCCGCGCTGCCCAGCGTGACGACGACCATCGCCGTCCCCCGGCTGCACCCGGGCGAGCTGCCCGACGGGGCGGTGGCGTGGGCGGACGCCGTCGCCGAGCCGTGCGAGCCGGTGTTCGCCGACCTGCCCTTCGACCACCCGCTGTGGATCGTCTACTCGTCGGGCACCACCGGGCTGCCGAAGGGCATCGTGCACGGCCACGGCGGGGTGGTGCTCGAGCAGTGCAAGCAGCTGGCCCTGCACCTCGACGTCGGGCCCGGCGACCGGTTCTTCTGGTACGCCTCCACCGCCTGGATCATGTGGAACATCGCCACGTCGGCGCTGCTGGTCGGCGCCACCGTCGTGGTCTACGACGGCGCCCCGGCGCACCCCTCGGTCGACGCCCAGTTCGCGCTCGCCGCCCGCACGGGCATCACCTACCTCGGGACGAGCGCCGGCTACCTGATCGCCTGCCAGAAGGCCGGCCTCCGCCCGGGCGAGGTCCACGACCTGTCGGCGCTGCGCTCCGTCGGCTCGACCGGCTCGCCGCTGCCGGCGTCGGCCTTCCGCTGGGTGTACGACGCGGTCAAGGGCGACGTGCTGCTCGGGTCGCTGTCGGGTGGCACCGACGTCGCGACCGGCTTCATCGGCAGCTCGCCGCTGCTGCCGGTCACCGCCGGCGAGCTGCAGCGGCCGATGCTGGGCGTCGCGGCCGCCTCCTGGGACGAGGACGGCCGGCCGGTGGTGGGGGAGCTCGGCGAGCTGGTGGTCACCGCGCCGATGATCTCGATGCCGCTGCGGTTCTGGGCCGACCCCGACGGGCGGCGCTACCGGGAGGCCTACTTCGAGCCGTGGCCGGGGGTGTGGCGGCACGGCGACTGGCTGGAGATCACCGAGCGCGGCACCTGCCTGATCACCGGCCGGTCGGACGCCACGCTCAACCGCGGCGGGGTGCGCATGGGGACCGCCGACATCTACGCCGCCGTCG
>DATAGR010000374.1:0-1715 GCA_036263575.1 Aquihabitans sp.
CCCAGATGGGGCAACGGCGATCACCCCAGGAGGCCAGTCGCTCGCCGGATCGCTCGGCGACCCTTGCGAGGTGGGCGCCGCCGTGGGGCCCGAAAGGGAACGGGGACCTACATGGCTGCAACGAACGGGCGAAGGGTCGGACGACGTCGGGCGGTGCGCCTCGTCGGCGCCGCCGCGATCGCAGGGGCGCTGGTCACGGCCCCCTTCGAGCTGGCAGGGGCCGCGGCGCCGCCGGAGCCGACCTACGGCACCGCGACGGTGGACGGCTCGGCCGGCGAGTGGGCCGGTGGCGACGCCTTCGGCACGCTGGTGTCGGAGGAGACGCCGCCTCGCGACGTGGCCTCGGCCTCGCTCCGCTACGACTGCGAGACCGGCGTGCTCTACGTCATGGTCATGGCCATGGAGGGTGAGTCCTTCCTCACGACCGACCCGACCGAGGTGTACGTGCGCCTGGGCGACGGCGGCAGCCTCGTCGACGCGACCAGCGGCAACGACGGCTCGGCCCCGGACTTCGCCTTCATCGGCGAGTCGGGCGACACGGCCACCGGCTTCGAGGCCTCGGCCCCGGTCGCCGAGGGCTCGTACCCGGGCTCGCTGCGGATCCACGCCAAGCTCCCCAGCGACAGCGGCGACGGCTACGACCTGGTCGACCTCACGCCTCGGTACTCCGACCTCACCATCGCCTGCCCGCTGCCGGCCACCACGACCACCGAGGTCCTCGGTGAGACGACGATGCCGCCGGAGGGCGAGACGACCGTGCCGCCGCTGGGCGAGACGATCGACCAGCCGCCCGCCGGCGAGGCCCCCGTGGTCCAGGGCGAGCTGGCCCGGACCGGGTCGTCGTCGGGGCCGCTCGCCCTGCTCGGCATCGGGCTCGTGGCCGCCGGTGCCCTGGCGGTGCGCCGTAGCCGCACCGCCGCCGCCCGCCCCTGATCGGCGGGTGACCTGAGGGTCGCCGCAGGGCCCGGGCCGTCCGAGACGGCCCGGGCCCCGTCGCGCCCGGGCCCAGCCGCAGGCGGCCGCGACGGGCCCGCCGACGACGGATGGCGGGGAGGTGACGGGGAGATGACGGTTGCGTTGCGGCGCTGACCTGCGACCTTCAACTTCGACCTCAGGGTTTGGAGAAGTGCGGCCGATGGATCGGACATGCCGATCTCCCGTCTGCACCACCCGTCGCACCCCACCTCGCGCCCGCAGGACCGCACCGGCCCGCCGCGCCCGACCGCCCGCCGGTCCCGTCGCCCCGTGGCGGCGGCGGTGCTGGCCCTCGGCTGCCTCCTCGGCACCGCCTGCCAGCCCACCCGATCCGCGCCCCCGGCCGCTCCGACCGCACCCGCGCCCGACGGCCTGTGGACCAGCCCGGCCGAGCTCGCCCAGCTGCCCACCTCGGGCCCGGCGTGGGTCCACCTCGTGGAGACCGCCCGAGGCCCGTGGGGCACCCCCAACCTGGCCGACAACAACGCGACGCACGACACGTCGACCCTGGCCGGGGCGCTCGTCGCGGTGCGCACCGGTGACGCCGCCCTGGCCGCCAAGACGCGCTCGGCGATCATGGCCGTGACCCGCACGACGTCGTGGAACCGGGTGCTGGAGATGAGCCGCAACATCACGTCCTACGTGATCGCCGCCGACCTGGTCGGGCTGTCCTCGACCGACGACGCCCAGTTCCGCTCCTTCATCTCGGCGCTGCGCACCAAGCCGCTGGAGGGCCACTC
>DATAGR010000375.1:0-7167 GCA_036263575.1 Aquihabitans sp.
CGACTCCATGGTCTCGAAGTCCGAGCGCTCGAGCTCCGCCGCCTCCCCGGGCGAGGTCGCCTCGACCTGCGTGTTGACCCACAGCACGTCGGTCCAGCCGTCACCGACCAGGTCGTCGTCGGGCTGCTCGCCGGTCACGGCGGCGGTGAAGTTCCGCATGCGCTCCAGCTGCCAGCCCGGCTCCTGCTCGTCGAACCAGGCGGGGTCGATCGGGGCGTTGGCTCGCACGCCCACGGCCGACGGCGTGCGCTGGAAGACGTAGACCTCCTTGGCCGCCCGTGCCAGCTGCGGCACGAGCTGGATCGAGGTGGCGCCGGTCCCGATGATGCCGACGCGCTTGTCGGCCAGGCGGTCCATGGGCTCGGTCGGGCTGCCGCCGGTGTAGCCGTAGTCCCAGCGCGCGGTGTGGAAGGCGCGCCCGGCGAAGTCGGTGATGCCCTCGATGGCGGGGAGCTTGGCCTTGTGCAGGATCCCGCCGGCGGTGATGAGGAAGCGGGCCGACAGCTCGTCGCCCCTGGTGGTGGTGACCCGCCAGCGGGACGCGCCCTCGTCCCACGCCGCCGTCTCGATCTCGGTCTGGAACAGGGCGTGCGGGTACAGCTCGAACTGCCGGCCGATGCGCTGGCAGTGCTCGAAGATCTCCGGCGCCGGCACGTAGCGCATGGTCGGGCGGTAGCCGGTCTCCTCGAGCAGCGGGAGGTAGATCAGCGACTCGACGTCGCACATGCAGCCTGGGTAGCGGTTCCAGTACCAGGTGCCGCCGAAGTCGCCGCCCTTCTCCACGATGCGGAAGTCGGTGACGCCGCGCTCGCGCAGCGCGATGGCGGTGAGCATGCCGGCGAAGCCGCCGCCCACGATGACCGCCTGGGTCTCCTCCACCACGGCGTCGCGCGTGAACCCGGGCTCGACCCAGGGGTCGTGGTCGAAGGCCTCGTCGACCTCGGTCAGCTGGGCGTACTGCGCCTGGCCGTCGGCTCGCAGCCGCTTCTCGCGCTCGGCCCGGTAGCGCCGACGCGCCTCCTCGATTTCTAGAACGCGTTCCATTTCCCGAGAGTCTGGCCGCCGGAGCCGGACCGTCAAAGTCGGTCACCGCCGGCCGGCCCGGTGCTCGGCGCCCGCCGGTACCGTGGCGGGCCATGCGACTGATCCTCGTCCGCCACGGTGAGGCCCACGCCGGGTTCTTCGGCCCCATCGCCGGGCCCACCGGCTGCGCCGGCCTGACCGCCCACGGCCGCCTCCAGGCCGAGGCCCTGCGCGACCACCTCGCGTCGACCGGCCGGCTGCAGGCCGACGTGCTGCTGGCCAGCGTCCTCCCCCGCGCCATCGACACGGCCACGATCATCGCCCCCGGCCTCGGCCTGGAGATCGCCGCCCACGACTGCGACCTCTGCGAGGTCCACACCGGTGAGGCCGACGGCGTCGACTGGTCCGAGTACAACGGCCGCTTCGGCTCGTTCGACATGGAGGCCGAGCCCGACCGCACCTTCGCCCCGGGCGGCGACAGCTGGAACGGCTTCCACGAGCGGGTGCGGCGCACGCTCGACCGACTGGCACGCGAGCACGAGGGCAAGACGGTGGTGGCCGCCTGCCACGCCGGCGTGATCATGGCGTCGATGCGCCTCCTGCTCGGCATCCCCGACCCGGCCACCAGCGCCCACCTGCGCCCCACCAACACCGGCCTCACGGAGTGGGAGCACGACCCCGAGGCCGACCGCTGGTTCCTCCGCTCCTACAACGAGGCCGTCCACCTCGTCGCTCTGGAGGGCGCCACCGAGGTCCACGCCGACGCCTGACAGCGCAGACATGGTTCGTCCGCCGCCCTGGGTATGGCAGGCGCCCATGACCGACGAGGACGGCCTCTCGCCTGACGACTTCTCCATCGAGGGCGCCCGCGCCGCGGCGAGCCGGGACGAGCTGGCCGAGTGGGTCGCGCGGTTCCTCGCCAGCCCGGGCAGCGACAACCCGATCCTGGCCCAGATGCTGGCCGATCCGCCCCGGTCGTGGCTCGGCCCGGTGCAGCTGCCGCTCGACCAGCTCAACCGCCTCGCCGGCCCGCCCGACCACCCGGTGCTGTGCCCCGTCGACGACGACGAGTGGCGCGACGACGTGCAGGAGCTGGCCGAGGAGATCGAGGGGGGTGCCGTCGAGCCCCCGCCGATCGTCGTGACGTTCAAGGACGAGCAGCTCGTCGTCGAGGACGGCAACCACCGGCTCGAGGCGCTGCGCCGCGCCGGCGAGGAGCAGGCGTGGGCCGTCGTGGCCTTCGACGACGACGCCGCGCGCGACCACTTCGTGGAGCGCACCGCCGCCGCCCGCTGACCTCGCCGTCAGCTCCCGGCTCAGCCGGCGTGGAACTGGGTGACGTGCAGGAGCACGCCGCTCGGGTCCCAGACGTAGGTGACGGTGGCGCCCCAGTCCTCGACCCTCGGCTCCGCGACCCGTGCCGGCCCGAAGTCTCCGTCGGCGAGCACCTGCATCGCCCGCTCGAACCACCACCTCGCGTCGGGCACGACGATCGTCAGCATCGAGTTCTCGGCCCACGCCTGGACGTAGTGGTCCTGCAGCATGAAGCGGAACCCGCCGAGCTCGAGCAGCGCCAGGCCTCCGCCGTCGGTCCAGATCGTCGTCCACCCGAGCGCCTCGTAGAACGCCTGCGAGGTCGCGAGGTCCCGGGCGGGGACGAACGTCCGGAGGTCCTCGATCACCGGCGGCTCGGCGGGTGGCTCCACGGTCATGGGGAGAGCCTGCCGCGTCGGCTCACTCGCCGAGGCCCGGTCCGGCGGCGAAGGGCAGGCGATCGAGGTCGACGTTGCCGCCCGAGAGGATCACGCCGACGTCGTCGGGCAGGGTCGCACCGGTCCGGGCCAGGCACAGGAGCCCGGCCAGCGCGGTCGCCGCGCTCGGCTCCACCACCTGCTTGAGGCGCGTGAACGCGAACGCCATGGCCTCGACGATCTCGACCTCCTCGACGGTGACGACCTCGACGTCGTGGGCGCGGAGGATCGAGAACGTCCTCGGGCTGAGCGTGGCCAGGAGCCCGTCGGCGATCGAGGTCGTGTGGCCGCCGACGGTCAGCTCCCCCGTCGCCAGCGACCGGTGGGCGTCGTCGACGGCCTTCGGCTCGGCGCCCAGCACGCGGATGGCGGGGCTGGTGCCGTGGGCGGCGATGGCCGTCCCGCTCAGCAGGCCGCCGCCGCTCACGGGCGCCACCACCGCGCCGATCCCCGGCACGTCGTCCAGCAGCTCGAGCGTGGCCGTGCCCTGCCCGGCGATGACGAGCGGGTCGTCGAACGGGTGCACCTCGGTGGCCCCCGTCCGCTCGACGACCTCGGCCAGCGTGGCGGCCCGGGCCGCCAGCGTCGGCTCGCACCGCACGATGGTGGCGCCGTACCCCGCGGTCGCGTCGAACTTCGCCTGGGGTGCGTCGGCCGGCATCACCACGTAGCACGGGATGCCTCGCGTGCGGGCCGCCAGGGCGAGGGCGGCGGCGTGGTTGCCCGAGGAGTGGGCCGCCACCCCTCGTGCGGCGGCGTCGTCGTCGAGCGCCTGCACCGCGTTGGTGGCGCCCCGGATCTTGAACGCGCCGACCCGCTGCAGGTGCTCGGCCTTCAGGTGCACCCGGCAGCCGACGAGCTCGTCGAGCGTCCTGCTGGTCAGCACCGGCGTGCGGTGCACGTGCCCGGTGATGCGGCCCCGGGCGGCGCGCAGGTCGGCGAGCTCGGGCGGGTCGCTCACCGGCGGTCGTCCGGGGCGAACGCCATGATCACCTCGACGGCCGCGTCCTCCACCTCCCGCCGGCGCAGCTCGCCCGCCGCCCAGGCCTCGATGCCGCCGTGCAGCGCCCCGAGGGTCACGGCCGCCGCCACGCGCGCCCGGCGTGGCGACATCCCGAACGCCTGCTCGAACAGGGCCTCGGTGAAGCGATGACCGGCACGGGTGCCGTCGTCGGCCTTGGCGGGGATGGTGGAGCCGGCGGCGGCGAGCACGGTGAAGAGCCCGTGGCGGGACCCGACCACGCGGCAGAACGTCTGCACCGCGGCCCGGACCTTGGCCTCCGGCTCCTCCGCCAGCGCGACGGCCGCCATGATCGCCTCGCCCAGGCTCGCCACCTCCCGCTGGTAGAGGGCGACCAGGACCTCCTCGGCGTTGTCGAAGTGCTGGTAGGCCAGCGCCCGGCTCACGTCGGCCTCGGCCGCGACGCGCTCGATCGTGACGGCCGCCGGGCCCCGCGCCACGACGAGGTCCGCGGCGACGTCGAGCAGCTGGCTGCGACGGTCCGCCTTCGCCATCCGCACCGCGGTCCGGGTCACCGCTGCTCCTCTCGACCGTCCGATCGCTCGACCGTCAGAGCGTAGGAGGTTACGGTACCGTCACCGTCACTTGCCGACGTCACGTGCCGAACCTCACATCCACACCGGCCCCCGGGGGTGCCCATGGACCACGCGCAGCGCTACCTCGACGCCGACAGCCATGTGCTCGAGCCACGCGACTGGCTGACGCCGTACGCCGACCCCGCGATCCGCGACCGCATGCGCACGCTCGAGCTGCCGCTGGCGCCCACCAACGAGTCGGCCGCCGAGGTCGTCGCCCGCCGGCGCGACGAGGGCGAGGGCATCGACGCCGACCGGCTGTGGGGGCGGGCTACGACGCCTACGGCGCCTGGGACCCCACCGAGCGGGTCGCGGTGCTCGACCGCTACGACATCGACGCCCAGCTGGTGTTCTCGACGTTCGCGCCGGGCCAGTACCTGTCGGCCGACACCGAGCTGCTCTACGGCGGCACCCGGGCGCACACCCGCGCCCTCGCCGACTTCTGCGCCGCCGATCCGCGCCTGCTGCCCGTGCCGTCGATCCCGCTGGCCGACGTCGACCGCGCCGTGGAGGAGCTCGACGTCGCGCTGGCCCTCGAGCCCGGCGCCATCCTGCTGTCGAGCACGTCGCCGTCGAAGACCATGGGCCCCGGCCATCCGGCGCTCGACCCGATCTGGGCTCGGCTCCAGGACGCCGGCGTCCCCTTCACCACCCACATCGGCACCGGCGGCAAGCTCGTGCCCACCGGCTACCGCGAGAACGGCCGCCCGCTGCCGCCCGACTTCCTCGGCGGCGGCGAGAACATCCGCTCCAAGGACTACCTGAACATCGGCTACTGGCCGGAGAACTTCCTCTCCTGCCTCGCGCTCGACGGCGTGTTCGACCGCTTCCCCGGCCTGCGGGGCGCCTCGATCGAGCAGGGCGCCGAGTGGCTTCCCGGGATGCTGAAGAAGCTCGACGGCGCCCTCCAGTTCGCCCGCACCGAGCCGGACCTGGCCGCGCTCCCGCTCAAGCCGTCGGAGTACATCCGCCGGCAGGTGAAGTTCACGCCGTTCCCCAAGGAGGACGTCGGCTGGATCCTGGAGAACGTCGGGTCCGACCTGCTCATGTTCTCCACCGACTTCCCGCACCCCGAGGGCACCCGCGACCCCCTGGGCCGCTTCGCCGCCCACCTCGAGCCGTTCGACGACGACACCCGTCGCAAGTTCTACGTCGACAACATGGCCGAGCTCATCGGCCGCCGCGCCCTCGTCGGCGCCTAGGTCCCAGCCGGCGGCGGATCCCGAACGACGGCGGCCCGGCTCCCCCGAGACCGGGCCGCCGTCGTCGGCGTCCAGCCAGGGACCGTCGCTCAGGACCAGAGGGTTCGCAGCTGCTCCGCGAGGTCGCTGGCCTGGCGATGGCCGGCCTCGGCGGCGGGCGGGCGGCGCCTCGGGTCGAGGGGGTTGGGGCCCATCGCCTCGGTCGCAGCGTCGTCGGCGCTGAGCACGCAGACCGTGCTGCCCTCGCGACGGAGGCCGTCGAGCTCCACGTCGAGCGCGTGCTGGGCCAGGCCGGCGAGCGGGAGCACGACCACCACGACGTCGTGGCCCGTGGCCAGGTCGGCGTTGGCCACCGAGCGCACGCCGCCGTCGACGTAGCGGCGATCCCCGATCGTCACCGGTGGCCACACGCCCGGCACCGCGCAACTGGCGGCCACGGCGTCGATCAGCCCGACGCCCTGGCTGCCGTCGAAGACCACCAGCTCCCCGGTGCCGGCGTCGACCGCCGTGATCCGAAGCGCCCCGCCGGCGGGCCAGGTCTCCGTCCCGAGGCGGGCCTCGATGACCGCCCGGCGCACCGGTTCGGGCACCGTCTCGGCCGTCAGCGCCATGGCGCCGACCTGGGCACACGCCGCGGTGTCGTGGGGCTCGGCCTCGATGATCACGCCGAAGATGGCGGCGAGGGCATCGAGGTCCAGCTCGGCGGCCAGCTCGGTGGTGGTCGGGTCCAGCTGCGCCTGGTGCAGCTCGCCGAGCGGCCGACCGAGGCGCACCTGGGCGCCGACGGCCGATCCCGCCGAGGTCCCGACCACCAGGTCGGCGTCCGTCAGCTCGACCCCCTGCTGGGCCAACCCGTGCAGCAGCCCCGTCGTCCACGCGATGCCGGTCAGCCCGCCACCACCGAGGACGAGGGCTCGAGTCGGTGCAGCCATCGTCGGAGCCTACGAGCGCGCCGGGATGTGCGCGCTCGCCGCCGCCCGGGCGCTCACGACCACGGATCACGGGCCCTCTGCCGGCGGGCTGGTGCGGCCGGGGCGCTGCCGGTTGTGCACCGGGCACAGCAGGCGGCCGTTCTCCTGCACGGTGAGCCCGCCGTCGGTGTACTCGACGACGTGGTCGACCTGGCAGCGCTCCGCAGGTTCTCGACAGCCCGGGAAGGCGCAGTGCCGGTCGCGCACCTCGACGGCCCGACGGGTCGCGCCGGTGAAGCAGCGGGTGCGGACGCCGACGTCGATGACCCGTGACCCAGGCCCGAAGACGATGCGCTCCACGTCGGCGAGGTCCAGGATCGACGCCACCTGGGCGGGCGACAGAACGGTGCCGTTCGAGAGTTCGCACACCCTGTCCTCGAACGGCTGCCTGCCGCGATGGTCGGCGCCGGGTCCGGTGGCGGTCGGTGCCCACGGCGGCGTGGTGGCCGGGCGGGCGAGGCGCTGGTCGGTGGTGGGGCCGAGGCCGCAGACGTGATCCAGGAAGGTGCGGTAGTCGACGAGCACGGTGAGCAGGATGCGGCCCTGCTTGGCGTCGGCGGGCATGGCGGCGGATCGCTTGGCCATCTCGACGAGCGCATCGGCCCGGCGCTGGGCTGCCGTGCG
>DATAGR010000376.1:0-1865 GCA_036263575.1 Aquihabitans sp.
GCACGCCTCTGGAAGTCAGAAGCCGCCCGAGCCCGAGCCCTTGACCGCTTCCTCCACCGCTACAACCATCACCGCCACCACACCGCCATCGGCGGCCCACCGTCAAGCCGAGTCACCAACCTGGCAGGGCACAACAACTAGCCGCCGATCTCGCTCATGGATCGGGCGGGGCGGATGAAGTCCACCTTGGCGATCCCGTGGCCGGCCCACTTGCGGGCCACGGTGGTCCCGACCGCAGCGGCGAGGGCGTCGTCGTCGGCGCCGCCCCGCAGGAGGGCCCGCAGGTCGGTCTCGTCGGTGGAGAAGAGGCACGAGCGCAGCTGGCCGTCCGAGGTCAGCCGCACCCGGTCGCAGGTCGAGCAGAACGGCTCGGTGACGCTGCCGATGACGCCGACCTCGCCGGCACCGTCCAGGTAGCGGTGGCGCTCGGCGGGATCGTGGCCCCGCCCCACGACGGCGAGCGGGAAGACGGCGTCGATGGCGGCGACGATGTCGGCCGACGCCACGACGGCGCCACGGTCCCACCGCTCCTCGGCGTCGAGCGGCATGAACTCGATGAAGCGGACCTCGACGCCCTCGTCGCGACCGAAGCGGGCGAAGTCCACGATCTCGTCGTCGTTGGCGCCTCGCACGACCACCACGTTGACCTTCACGGGGTCGAAGCCGGCGGCGACGGCGGCGCGGATGCCCTCGAGCACCCGGGGCAGCTCGTCGCGCCGGGTCATCTCGTGGAACCGCTCGGGGCGGAGCGAGTCGAGCGAGACGTTGACGCGGGCCAGGCCGGCGGCCCGCAGGTCGTGGGCCGTGCTCGCCAGGGTGGACCCGTTGGTGGTCAGGGACAGGTCGACGCCGAGGGCGGCGATCTTCTCGACCAGCAGCGGCAGGCGGGCCCGCACCGTCGGCTCGCCCCCGGTGAGGCGGACGGAGTCGAACCCGAACCGCTCGACGCACACGCGGGCGACGCGCTCGATCTCCTCGAAGGTGAGGAGGTGGTCGCGCGGCTGCCAGACCATCCCCTCGGCCGGCATGCAGTACGTGCAGCGGAAGTTGCAGCGATCGGTGACCGAGATGCGCAGGTCCCGGTGGACGCGGCCGAAGCCGTCCACCAGCGGCTGGGCGATCCCCGTCGACGTCACCGACCCAGGCTACGGCCGGATCGGCTCAGGGGGCGAAGGGGCTCCGCAGCAGGACGACGTCGACCGCCTCGCCCTCGCCCACGCCGTCCCCGTCGGGCAGGACCGCGAGGGCGTTGGCCGCCGCCGCCGCGGCCAGGTGGTGGGACCCCTGGGCGGCGAGGGGCTCGGCCACCAGCGCCTCGCCGTCCCAGCGGCAGACGACGCGCACGAAGGCGGTGCGCCCGTCGGGTCGGCGCCCGAGACCCGCCGTGGCTCGCGCCGCGAGGCGGGGAAGGTCGAGGTCGACCCGCCCGGCCATCTGCCGCAGGCCGGGCACGCCGAGCAGGGCGAGCGAGACGAGCGACGACACCGGGTTGCCGGGCAGGCCGAACACCGGCGTGGCGCCCAGCAGGCCGAAGGCGAACGGCTTGGCCGGCCGGATGTCGATCTGCATCCAGCGCATCTCGGCGAGCTCGTCGAGCACGACCTTCACGAGGTCGAAGTCGCCCATGCTCACGCCCCCGCTGGTGACGACGGCGTCGCACGTGGCCGCTCCGGCGGTGAGCGCGTCGGCGATCGCCCCCCGGTCGTCGGCCACGGTGCCGAGGTCGACGGCGTCGAAGCCGAACGACCGGGCCGCGGCCACGAGGGTCGGTCGGTTCGACTCGCGGATCTGGCCGGGGGCGAGCAGGCGGTCGTCGTCGACCAGCTCGTCGCCGGTCGAGATCACGCCCACCAGCGGGCGGGGCA
>DATAGR010000377.1:0-4160 GCA_036263575.1 Aquihabitans sp.
GCCGGCGTGCGACCGCGGCCGGCGACGTCGAGGTGCAGCGTCGCCAGGCCGACCCGCCGCTGGAACGGGGAGCTGCGCACCCGGCTGCTCTGGGTCTTGGCGACGGGCACGACGACCGTCTCGCGGAGGACGGCGCCGCGCCGGGCGAACACGAACGCCGGCGTCGAACCGTGGCCGAGGCTGCGGTAGGCCCGGTCGGCGAGGAGCCCGGCCGGCACCAGCGCGAGGAGGCCGAGCAGCGCCCACGGCGATCGGGTGGCGGCGACGAGCAGGGCGATCACGAGCGCCACCGGACCCACCCGCCGGACCCACGCGCGGCGACGCGCCGCGGGCGGGGCGGGGATCAGCGGCGGCGCGGGCACCGAGCCGGGCAGCACCAGCTCGAGCAGGCGGTCGCGCTCGGCCACCGTCACCAGCGGGATCGTGAGGCGGCTGACGCTGCCCTCGCTGTCGGACCCGCTGCCCGCGCTCTGGAGCTGCACGCTGGCCAGCCCGAGCCGCCGCCGCACGGGGTTGTCGACGAGGCGCGCGACCTGGATGCGCTGCAGGGAGAGGGTGGCCTCGCGCTGGTCGAGCAGCCCCCGGCGCAGGTGCAGGTCCGTACCGATCCGCACCAGCGTGTAGCCGTGGTCGGTGAGGATCGACGTCAGCGCGGCGAGGGCGAGGATCACCGGGACGGCGAGCACGGCCAGCAGCGGCAGGACGATGCCGGCGCTCAGCTGATCGCCGACGTCGCGGGCCACGGACTCGCCGACGTCGTCGGGCAGCTCGAAGAACAGACCGATGGCGGCGCCGACGAGGGGGACGATGCCGGCCAGGCGAGACCCGGTGATCCCGGCGACGACGAGCTCGCGGGTGGTGAGCTCGACGACGACCTCGGGGGCGGCCGGGGGCGGCGGTCGCAGGGCCGCGCCGGGGCCCGGGCCGGGGCCGGGGCCGCCGGGCTCGGCACCGCCGCCGGGGCCGGCCGTCGTGGCGGTGACCGACGAGGTCGGGGCACGCGACAGGAGGGCGCCCCGCAGGGCGAGGGCGTCGGCGTCGCCGATCGCCTCGAGAACCACCTCGGCGCCCGACCCGCCGCCGGCGGTGTCGATGCGGACCACGGCGACGCCGAGCAGGCGGTGGCGCAGCTTGCGCTGGAGGTCGACCTGCTGGATGCGGCGCAGCGGCACCTCCCGCCGCTGGCGGTTCAGGAGGCCGTGCTCGATGCGCAGCGCGTCGTGGTCGATGCGGTAGGTGAAGCGGCTCCACGCCAGGACCCGCACGGCCACCAGCGCGCCGAGCCCGAGCGCCACCAGCGGCAGCGTGATGAGGGCCCGGCCGGCGCCGAAGACGAGGAGCACCAGCGGGAAGAGGAGCTGGCGGCCGACGAGGACGACGCTCAGGACCGGTGATGACGGGTGGAGGCGTCGGGGCGTGCCGTCGAGCGGGTTCCCGACGCCGACGTCAGACACCGTCGTCGGCCTCCGCCCGGTCGAGCACCCGGTGCCGGATGGCCTCGGCGACCTCGGGCGTGACCCCGGGGAGCGAGGCGTCGGTCGCCGACGACGCCGTCGAGATGGTGAGGCTGACGATGCCGAGCGCCCGCTGCAGCAGACCCTGCCGGATGTCGACGTGCTGGACGCGGAAGTGCGGGATCGAGGACTCCTGGTGCACGAGCAGGCCGTGGCGGAGCTCGATGCCGTCCTCGGTCAGCTGGTACCGCCAGCGGCGGTAGGCCGCGGCGGGCAGGGCGACGACCGCCACCACGCCGACCACGGCGACGAGCAACGGGAGGGCGATGCGCGCGGCGTCGGGGAGGTCGGTCGCCACCGCGCCGACGAGCGCGGCGAGGGCGAGGAGGACCAGCGCGAACGCGGCGGCGGTGAGGCGCCACAGCACCATGACGCGGGGGCTGAGGTGGGCGACCGGTTCGCGATCGTCGAAGGCTCCTGGTGCCGCCGCGGGTGGCCCGCTCACCGTCTCCATGCTGCGTCCGACCCTATCGACGCCCCACGGGGGTCGGACCGCCACCGCCGTCGCCTGGCGCCCTCAGCGCGAGGCGGTGTCCCAACGCTCGACGAGGGTGGTGAGGATCTCCTCGCCGATGCCGAGGCCCGCCAGGTGGCTCTCGCCGGGGAGCGTGCGCAGCTCGGCGTCGGGCAGGCGGGCGACGGCGTGCTCGCCGTGGGCGAACGGGATGATGTGGTCGACGTCGCCGTGCCACCAGACGACCGGCACGTGCACGTCCTCGAGCCGGAAGCCCCAGTCCCGGCAGAAGAGGAGGACGTCGGCCAGCGGCGCCGAGAGCTGGCGGCGGCTGCCGTTCAACAGGTCGTCGAGGAACATGGCCTTGAACTCGGGGCGGGCGAGGAGGCGGCGGTCGCCCTCCGGCGAGAGCCGGCCGTAGAGGTCGAGGGCGCGCGAGGCGAACGGGCGGGCCAGCCGGACGGCCTGGGTGAGGCCGACGCCGAGGGGCACCCGGGCGACCGAGAGGAGCGGGGCGACATGACGGCCGATCGACACGACCCCGCCGTCGATCGCGTCGGGTCCCACCGTGGGCGCGACGCCCCCGAGCACCCCGACGGCTCGCACCCGACCTCGCAGGGCGGCAGCCGCCCCCAGGGCGTAGGGCCCGCCGCCGGAGAGGCCGATGACGGCGAGCTCGTCGAGCCCGAGGCGGTCGGCGACGACGGCCAGGTCGGTGGCGAAGTCGAGGACGTGGTCGTAGAGGTGCGGCGTCGACGACCCGATGCCGGGGCGGTCGATGCCCACGATGCGCAGGCCCTCGGCCTCGGCGATGAGCCGGGCCTCGTGCGGCACCTGGCGGCGGGCGCCGGGCGTGCCGTGGAGCCAGATGATCCCCCGGCCCTGCGGCGGTCCGAACTCGGCGAACCCGAGCCGCCGCCCCGGCGCCACCTTCGCCGTCCCCTCGATGCGCGGTGCGATGACCTCCCCCATGGCCACAGCGTGCCACCCGAAGGGGTGCGCGCTGCAGACGGCGGGCCGGTCGAGCCGGTGGCCGCCCTGCGAGGTGCGTCCGCCGGTGCCCCGTTCGCCAACGTCACAGCGACAACGGCCCACCGGCGGCGGGCTTCGCTCGCGACAGGTGCGCGACAGGTGCCGCACCGCCCCCGGCGCGGTCCGACCACGACCCGAGCGGGGTGCGACGTCGCCGTAGGCTTGGTCGACCGGCCCGACCCCGTGGCCATCGACTGGAGGCGCACGTGGCGCGGTGGGAGCTCGCATCGCCGCAGCGCCTCGACGCCCTCGCCGAGGTCGACGTGGTGCCCGGCGTGCCCGACGCCGACTTCGACGTCTACACCCGGCTCGTGGCCCGGCTGCTGTCGGTGCCGGTGGCCCTGGTGTCGCTGGTCGACGCCGAGCGGCAGGTCTTCGCCTCCTCGATCGGCTTGGCGGACCTGTGGCGGGAGCGAGGCCAGACGCCGCTGTCGATGTCGTTCTGCCAGCACGTCGTGGTCCACGACGCGCCGCTGGTCGTCGCCGACAGCGAGACCGACGAGCGGGTCGCCGGCAACCGGGCGATCGACGTGCTCGGCGTGCGCGCCTACCTGGGCACGCCGCTGCACGCGCCCGGCGGCGAGCCGCTCGGGTCCCTGTGCGCCATCGCCGACTCGCCCCGGGCCTGGACCGACGACGACCTGGCCGCGCTGACCGAGGTGGCCGAGGCCGCGTCGCAGGCGATCGCGTTGCGCACCAGCGAGCACCGCCAGCGGGCGCGGGTGCGCGACGCGTCGCACCGGCTGCGCACGCCCATCTCCGCCGCCCGCCTGGAGCTGGAGGACATGGTCCTCTGGCCGGACCTCGACGGCGAGGTGGTCGCCGGGCTGCAGCGCACCGACGAGCACCTGGTCCACCTCGCCGACGTGGTGGCCGAGCTGCTCGACGCCGGGCGGGAGGCGGGCCGCCACGAGGTCGCCGAGGTCGACGTCGCCGCGCTGGCCGCCGCGGTCGCCGACCGGTGGCGCAGGGAGGCGGAGGCCGCCGGGCGCGACCTCGTGGTCGACGCACCGGGCGAGACCGGCGCCCGCACCGACGGGCCCGCTCTCCGCCATGCCCTCGACGCGCTCGTGGCCAACGCGGTGCAGCACGGGACGGGCCGGGTCGCCATCCAGGTCTGGGCCAAGGGTGGGGCGTGCCGGGTGCGCGTGGTCGACGAG
>DATAGR010000378.1:0-4114 GCA_036263575.1 Aquihabitans sp.
GTCGATGAGGTGGTGGTGGATCTTCTGGCGGAGCTCGTCGAGCACCGGGTCCCGGCGCTTCGTCGCGACGGCGCCGGTCGCACCGTTGCCCTGCTGTTCGTGGAGGCGCTTGTAGAGGGACACATCACCCCTATCGGCCCCCGCTCCCGGGCCTTGAGGGGGAGATCGACCACTTCGGCGGGTTTGCGTGGTCCACCCGCCGCCGCCGGCTCCCGCCCGGGCGCGCCACGGCGGGCGGGGTCGCCCCCCGCCCGCAGGTCCCGCTCGGCGGCCCGCGGGGGCCGCCCGCTCAGCGCCGGCCGCGCTTCTTGCCAGCGGTCGCCGGGGCGAACCGGTCGGCGAGCTGCTCGAGGCTCTTGGCGATGGCCGACCGAGGCGCGTCGAGGACGACGGGCGTGCCCTTGTTGACCGACTGCGGCACGACGATGTCGCTGGGGATCAGCGCGTCGGCCTTCACCTGGAGCGTGCGCTCGACCTCGCTCACCTCGAGCTTCACCTTGGAGTTGGCCCGGTTCAGGATGAGGTGGATCTTCGACATCGGCGTGTTGAGGAGCCGCAGGGTCTGCAGGCCGATCTTCACGTTCTTGATGTTCGGGATGTCCATGCCCGCCACCAGCAGCACGTCGTCGCTGTCCTCGATGAGGCTGAGCACGACGTCGTTGAAGTAGGCGGGGGTGTCGACCACGACGAACGAGCAGAACGACCGGAGCAGGGCCACGATGTGGCTCATCTGGTCGGCGCCGATCTGGTCGGCGAAGGCGGGCTCGAGGGGAGCCGGCAGCACCTTCAGCCCCGAGGGCTGGTGGGTGGCCAGGAGGCTCTCGAGGAAGCCGACGTCGAGGCGGTCGTAGGACCCGACGGCGTCGACGATGGTGTGCTGCGGCGCCAGCTTGAGCATGACGGCGATGTCGCCGAACTGCAGGTCGGCATCGACCAGCGCCACCGGCCCGTCGGCCCGCTGGGCGAGCAGGACGCCGAGGTTGGTGGCCAGCATGGACTTGCCGGCACCGCCCTTGGTGGAGAAGACGGTGATGACCTTGCCGCCGGGGGCGGGTTCGTCGTCGCCGGCCGTGATGACGCCGGGGGCGCTGCCGATGCGGCCGGTGACGGCGAGCGTCTGGTCGATGCGGCGGACCGCCTCGTTGAGCTGGCCGGTGTCGACCGGCGCCCCCAAGACGTCACGGACGCCGCTGCGGATGGCCCGCTGGAACAGGTCCGTCGACAGGTCCTCGGCGATGAGGATGGCGCCGACGTCGGGCCGGCGGGCCAGCAGGCCCTCCGCCCCGCCCAGCCCGGGCACCCGGACGCACGAGGGGCCGAGCACCACGAGCAGCGGCGAGTCCGCGTACCGAGCCTCGAGCCCGTCGAGCCCGTCCAGGGCCACCGCCCGCTCCCCCAGCTGCATGGCCAGCCGGCTCCGGACGGCCGGATCGGCCTCCACCACCACGAGGGGGGCGTTCGGTTCGGCAGCGGGAAGGTTTGACATGGCTCCTGTCGGCTGGCTCTGACGGGGGTCCGGCCGATCGTCGGCCCAAAGGTACTCGCTCATCATCCGTGTCCGGGTTCCTCTGGTTCGGGGGTGCCGAGGCGTCGGTCAGGTCACTCGGCGCTGTCGGGGCCCTTGGGGCCGTACGGCGTCAGGGCGCCGGTGTCCTCGGCCGGGAGGGGGCTGGAGGGGTCGATCGGCTCCTGGGGCACCGGCCGGTAGTCGGGGGCGACCATGGAGAGGTAGATCCGCTGCTGCTCGATCGAGGCGATGAGCTGCGCCGCCCGGGCGGGCACGATGAAGGTGATCAGGCCGCCCTCGACGGGCTCGGCCGCGGCCTCGCCCTCGGCTGCTGCCGCGGTCGCCGTCTCGCCGGCCTCGGGGAGCGAGCTGCGGCCGACGGCCAGCACCTCGGCCTTCTGGTAGATGTAGCGAGCCGACTCGCCGAAGAGCACCTCGCCGGAGTCGACCCCCTCGGGGAGGCCCGTCGGGTTGCCGTTCTCGTCCATCTGGCTCACGGCGAGGGCCATGATGTTCACGTAGTCGCCGGGCTCCACGAGGTGCGCCACGCCGTGGACCTGGTCGACCTCGACCGTCGCGGTGACCATGTCCTCGTTGCGGATGCGGGTCAGCCGCTCGGAGAACGACTGGCGGGCCTCGGGGTTCGAGGCGCTGACGAACATGTCGCTCACGACGACCTGGTTGGCCACGAGGTCGTTGCGGGCGACGAGGCCGGCGATGTCCTCGGGGTTGGTGATGGCGTTCCCCGGCTTGAACTTGCGGGGGATGCTCTCCTCGGCGATGTAGGCCTGGGCGGCACGCCCGTCGGTCCCGCGTGGGATGGCCTCCTTCACCAGGTACACGGGCACCTGCTCGGCGTTGTCGAAGGCTTCGTCCTCCACGCCGTTGACGTAGTTCCACACCAGGAACGACGAGAGCGCTCCGATGGCGATGGCGGCGACGAGGATGAGTGTCCGGCGTTGGCTCACCGTGAACCCCTTGTTTCGAGAACGACCGACCCCCGGTGGGGCCGTCTGGCGACGGTGACCCTGTCGGCCACCCCCGGCGGCGGCGCAAGGGTTTCGTCCGGATTTCTGCCGACCGGGGCGCCGGGGCACCGCCACCCACCTGCGCCGGGACGCGACGGAGCCCCGCCCGGGGGCGGGGCTCCGTCGAGCTGGAGGCGGGGCCGGGCCCCGCCGCTCAGGCCTCGGGCTCGGCGGCCTCGGCTCCCGTGGCGGCCTCGGCTTCCGTGGCGGCCTCGGTGGGGGCGGCCTCGGTGGGGGCGGCGTCGGCGGGGGCGGCGTCGGCGGGGGCGGCGTCGGCCTCGGTGACCACGTCGCTCGCCGGGGCATCGGCGGACGCCGCGGCGTCCGTGCCGGTCTCGAGCGCCTCGGGGTGCTCGGCGTAGTACTCGGCCCAGGCCTCCTGGGCCTCCGACGAGTCACCGCCGATGTAGTTGCCCTCGTCGTCGTAGGCGTGCTCGCCGAAGTGCTCCTGGTACTCGGCGGACACGACGCCGCCCTCGGCGGCCTGCTTGATCGAGAGGCTGATGCGGCGGCGCTGCAGGTCGAGGTCGATGATCTTGACCCACAGCTCCTCGCCCGGCGTCACGACCTGCTCGGGCAGGTCGACGTGGTGCGCCGACATCTCCGAGATGTGCACGAGGCCCTCGATGCCGTCGCCCACCTGCACGAACGAGCCGAACGGCACGAGCTTGGTGACCCGGCCGTAGACGAGCTCGCCCACGCGGTGGCTGCCGGCGAACTCCTGCCACGGGTCCTGCTGCGTGGCCTTGAGCGAGAGGCTGATCCGCTCGCGGTCGAGGTCGACCTCGAGCACCTGGACGGTGATCTCGTCGCCCACGGCCACGACCGAGCCGGGGTGGTCGACGTGCTTCCAGGAGAGCTCGGAGACGTGGACGAGGCCGTCCATGCCGCCGAGGTCGACGAAGGCGCCGAAGTTGACGACGCTCGACACGACGCCGGAGCGGATCTCGCCGGGCTTGAGGTTCTCGAGGAACTCCTCGCGCTGCTCCTTCTGGGTCTCCTCGAGCCAGGCCCGTCGGGAGAGCACCACGTTGTTGCGGTTCTTGTCGAGCTCGATGATCTTGGCCTCGAGCGACCGGCCCACGTACGGGGCGAGGTCGCGCACCCGGCGGAGCTCCACCAGGGAGGCGGGGAGGAAGCCGCGGAGGCCGATGTCGAGGATCAGGCCGCCCTTGACGACCTCGATCACCGGACCGGACACGACGCCGTCCTCCTCCTTCTTGCGCTCGATGTCGCCCCAGGCCCGCTCGTACTGGGCCCGCTTCTTGGACAGGACCAGCCGACCGTCCTTGTCCTCCTTGGTGAGGACCAGGGCCTCGATCTCGTCGCCCATCGACACCACCTCGGACGGGTCGACGTCGTTGCGGATCGACAGCTCGCGGCTGGGGATCACGCCCTCGGACTTGTACCCGATGTCGAGCAGGACCTCGTCCTTGTCGACCTTGACGACCGTGCCCTCGACGATCTGGCCGTCCTCCACGCTGACGAGCGTCCCGGAGATGGCCTCCTCGAAGCTGACGTCGAGGTCGTTGCTGGTGATCTGCCGGGGGACGTACGCCTCGGGGGCGTCGGCTTCGGG
>DATAGR010000379.1:0-2653 GCA_036263575.1 Aquihabitans sp.
GGTCGTGGCCCGCGTCGTCGAGCTGTCCGATGGGTTGACCAGGCGCTCGATCGACCTGCCCATCCAGGGGGACGGTTCGGAGACCCGGTCGTTCTGCTACATCGACGACGGCGCCAGGGGCGCGCTCGTCGCCGGCGAAAGGGGCACGCCCGGCGAGATCTACCACGTCGGCATCGAGCAGGAGACGTCGATACGGGATCTCGTGGAGATGACCGGGGAGGCGATCGGTGTCCGCGTCACCATCGTCCCCGGCCCTCGCCGTCACGGAGGCGCCGTGCGGCGCTGCCCCGACACGACGAAACTGCGCGCCCTCGGATACACGCCGACGGTGGACCTCCAGGCAGGCCTCGAGCGCACCGCTCGCTGGTACGCCGACAGGTACCGGACCCAGGGTGCGAACACGTGACCGGGGACGTGGACCTGGCCGGCGCACGCATCCTCGTGACCGGAGGTCGGGGCTTCCTCGGTTCCGCCGTCGTTCGCCGCCTCCGCGCCGAGGGAGCCGAGGTGGTCGCTGTGGGCTCCTCGGACTTCGACCTGACCCAGCAGGCCGACGTGCGGCGGATGATCGGCGAGGCGCGGGCAGACGTCGTCGTGCACGCGGCGGCAGCGGTCGGTGGGATCGCTGCCAACGTCGCCAACCCCGGGACGTTCCTCTACGCCAACGCCCTCATGGGGCTGATGGTGCTGGAAGAGGCCCGTTCAGCCGGGCTGCAGAAGCTGGTCATGATCTCCACGACCTGCGCCTACCCCGCCGTGACGCCCCTGCCGATGTCCGAGGACGACATCTGGTCGGGCAAGCCCGCCGGCGCCACGGGCCCCTACGGCATGGCCAAGCGGTTGCTGCACGAGGCGTGCGCGACCTACGAGCAGCAGTTCGGGTTCGCGTCGAGCGTGCTCCTGCTGGCCAACCTCTACGGCCCCGGCGACCGGGTGGAGAACGGGCACGTGATCCCGATGCTGGTCGAGCGCTTCGTCGAAGCGCACCGGCACGATGCCCCGTCGGTGACCAACTGGGGTAGCGGC
Organism: Aquihabitans sp.; assembly: GCA_036263575.1. GTDB lineage: Bacteria > Actinomycetota > Acidimicrobiia > Acidimicrobiales > Iamiaceae > Aquihabitans. Next base: position 1,027 of record DATAGR010000379.1, read on the forward strand.
GCCGCGACCCGCGAGTTCCTGCACGTCGACGACGCGGCGCGGGCGGTCGCACGAGCGGTCGCCTGCGACGCCGGCGCCGGCGTCATCAACGTCGGGACGGGCGTCGAGACCTCCATCCGCGAGGTGTCCGAGCTCATCCAGGCCGCCGTCGGGTACACCGGCGATGTCCGGTGGGACACGTCCAAGCCCGAGGGGCAGGCGCGCCGGGTGCTGGACACCCGCCGGGCCGCCGACGTGCTCGGCTGGCAGGCGGAGGTGGACCTGGCTACCGGCTTGGGCCAGACCGTCGCGCACCGAGCCGCGGCCGGTCAGGGAGCGGCGACGCCATGATGTCGAGGCACGATGTCGCCCGCGCGATCGGGGAAGGGCTCCAGGTGGGGGCCAAACAGGCGTGGTCGAGCTACCGCTCGGCTCTCGTCCTCCGCGGCCACGAGGCCGGCTTCGAGGATGCCTACCGCATCGCCGATGCCGTCCCAGGCTGGTTCGACCGCGTGGCGGCCGCGTGCTTCTGGTCGGTCGTCCACGAGGTCAGACCTCGACGGGTTGTGGAGATCGGAAGTTATCTCGGCAGGAGCACGGTGTTCCTAGCCGAGTCGTTGCGCCATGCTGGGATCCAGCGATCGGAACTGCACGCGATCGACCCGCACACCGGGGACCGTCAGCACCTCGAACAGCTGGGCCTGACGAGTCTACCGACGCTGGACCTGTTCCGCGTCTTCCTGAGCGCCAGCGGCAATCATGATGCAGTCCGAATCCACGTCGCTTCCTCGAGTGAGGCCGTGACCGTCATGGAACCCGGCCTCGATATGGTGTTCGTCGACGGATGGCACGAGTACGACGCCGTGCTGGCCGACGTCCGTGACTTCGGCAAGCTCTTGAGCCCCGCCGGCGTGATGTGCGTCGACGATGTCGTCAAGCTGGCCGAGGTGGACCGGGCCTCCCGGCAAGGTATGGCCGCCGCCGGTCTGACGCACTACGGGTTTGTCGCCGGCAGGGCCTGGGCGGGCCGGGCACCTGAGCCTCCGTCGTGTCTGCGAGCAGTCCTGCGCCGGGAGCAACGGTTCCAGCGGATCGCCTCGGTCCTCCGACACCGGTGATCGACGATGGGGGCCTCGGCGGTCGTGGTCGTCGGGAGAAGTTCTGGCAGCGAGCTCCCGGCGAGGGGCGTTCAGGGTGAGCAAGGTGTCATCCCGGCGATTCTCCGTCGACCTGGCCAGCACCTACGTCGCAGGCGTCCTGTCCATGGTGTCCGGATTCGTCTTGCTCCCCGTGGCCGCCCACACCGTGGGGATCGAGGTCTACGGCACCTGGCTGACCTTCGCCGCCCTGCAACAACTGATCTTCACCTGCGATCTCGGACTGCAGGCGACGCTGATCCGGTTCAGCGCAAAGGCCTGGACCGAAGGCGGACGGGAGCCGGCCATCGCGAGCCTGTGGCTCACGGGACGACGGGCCTTCGCCGTGCTGGGGGTCGTGGGCTTCTGCGCGTTCGTCCTGAGCGCCCTGCTGCTGAGGTCTCACGGTGAACTGGACTACGACTTGGTCTCGATGTTGGTCCTGGGCGTGGGAGTGTTCCTCGTCGGTGTGCCCGCCCGACTTCCCCTCGCCATGCTGCAGGGCATCGGGC
>DATAGR010000380.1:0-5006 GCA_036263575.1 Aquihabitans sp.
CACCCAGCTCCTCACCGCCACCCACGCCGGCGTGAAGGGCGTCCGCGGCGTCCTCGCCGCCGACCCCGACCTCGTCAAGGCCCTGCCGCTCGCCGGCAAGACGGCGGCCGAGCTCGACCCGATGCTGGCCAAGCTCGAGGAGAAGCTCGCCTCGCTCATCGAGTTCAACGAGAACCTCACCCTCGACCAGGTCGAGAAGATGGTCGAGGACGCGATCGGCGAGGCGCTCGGCGTCGACCCGACCAAGCGGACCGGCATCCTGACGCTCTCCTACGAGACCCAGACGGCGACCCGCAACGCCGCCCTCATCGCCAAGGTCGACCTCGGCCTCTGCTCGGCGGACCGCAGCACGGCCGCCGGCTGCGCCAAGGTCGCCGACCTCGGCCCGCTCCCCCTCAACTTCTCGACCGGCCGCTCGGCCGACGCCATGGTCGCCGTCTCCAACGCCGGCAACGTGCGCATCTCCTACGACACCCGCCTCCAGCTCGGCATCGGCGTCCAGCTGCCTCGGGTCACCGCCGCCACCTCGGCCGACGGCGTGCCGTCGGTCAGCGGCAGCCCCGAGCCGTTCGTGCTCGACTCGTCCCGCTTCGACCTCGGCATCGGCGCCCGGGTGAACTCGCAGTTCGCCGCCAGCCTCGGCCCCGTCGAGGTCCAGATCGGCTCGGCCGCCCGGCCGGCCACCGCGAGCATCGCCGCCCGCTACGTCCTCAAGTCGCCCACCGCCGACCCGGCCAACGTGCAGCGCAAGTACGTCTCCAACGGTCTCAGCAGCTGGCTCGACACGATCGATCCCGACCCGACCACCAACGGCGGCATCAAGGACACGACCGCCACCAAGGCGTCCTGCACGCCGATCGCCCCGTCGACGGTCACGCCCGACGCCTGCGCCACCCTCCCGGTCTTCGTGAACGGCGCCGACCTCGGCGACCTCACCTTCACCGCACCGGACCTGCTGAAGCCCACCGAGTGGGTCTTCGACTCCAGCCAGGTCACCTCGCGGCTCCAGACCGGCACGGTCCAGTACTCGCTCATCGTCGGCGGCCTGAAGTCGCTGACCCAGCGCCTCGAGGCCACCCTGCGCTCGATGCCGGCCGGCTCCACCATCCCGCTGCTCGGCACGGACCCCACCGCCGGGGCCGACGTCCTGGCCAGCTTCCGCACCGGCGTCCTCGACCCGATGCAGGACCTCACCAACTCGCTGAGCTCGCTGGCCACCGTCGGCCAGGTCCAGACCAAGGTCCAGGACACCCTCTGGACGACGCTCGGGCCCGACAGCTCCGTCAAGCTCCTCCGTGACGGCCCCGACGCCGGCACCGAGGTTACGAAGGCCGACATCCAGGTCATCGCCAAGTGCAAGAGCGGCACGACCGTCGTCGACTGCACGGCCGGCTCCAACGTCGCCGACGTCGAGGACATCCAGTTCCGGGTGCCGCTCGGCAAGGCCGCCACCGTCACCACCAAGCCGTTCGACTCCGGGTTCCCCGGCCTGCGCCTGGCCTCGGCCGAGGGCTTCTCCTTCGGCGTCGGCTTCCAGCTCGACCTCGCCTTCGGCGTGGACCGCACCAACGGCTTCTACGTCCCGATCAACGCCTTCAGCACCACCGAGCCCGAGCTCCGGGTCGACGCCACCGCCTCGCTCCCGGCACAGCTCGACGCCCAGATCGCGTTCATCCCCGCCACCATCACCGACCTCACGCCCGGCGTGGCCGACGTGGCCGCCGGCATCGGCGTCGACCTCGTCGACCCCGGCACCGACGGCAAGGTCACCGCCGGCAACCTCAGCTCCATCAGCATCTCCCCGAAGCTCTCGGCCTGCGGCAACGTGAAGCTCGGCCTGGCCACCGGCGCCGACGCCAAGCTCCCCGCCCTCAAGGCGAACCTCTCGCTCACCGGGGGCTACCAGTGCGCCGCCGGCGGCGTCACCGGCGCCCCGGCCGCCACCAGCTTCAACATCGCCTTCGAGGACGTCCGGGTCGACGCCGGCTCGCTGGTGGACGGGCTCATCGGCCCGGCCGCCAAGACGGTCCGCAAGTACACCGGCCCGCTCGAGCCCGTGGTCGACGCCCTCCACAAGCCGGTCCCCGGCCTGGCCGAGGCCGCTCGCGCCGCCGGCAAGCCGGCCCCCACGTGGATGCAGCTCCTCGAGGCCGTCAACTCGCTCCGCATGGCGGCCGGCGAGAAGGACCAGCTCGGCATCGTCCGCAAGGTCGACTTCCTGGTCAACCTCACCCGCCAGCTCGACAGCACCGACACCGCCAACGCCGGTGACATCCCGCTCGGCAGCTTCAACCTCAACGTCGGCAAGGCGGCCCAGCCCGCCAGCGCCGGCACCATCGACGGGCTCATGACGGCGATCTCCGAGACCGGCGGCGCCAACCCGATCCTGGGCCAGCTCGCCACCAAGGGCATCGACCCGAACCTGGTCGCGAACCTCCAGCCCACCAAGCAGTACAACTCGCTGACCTTCCCGGCCTTCCAGCGCCCGCAGATGCTCTTCGAGCTGCTGCTCGGCAAGGACATCCCGCTGGTCCGCTTCGAGATCGGCGGCACCTTCCTCCACGTGCCGGTGGGCCCGTACGCCTTCCCCGTCGGCCCGGCCACCGTCTACTTCGGCGGCGCCTTCGACCTGTCCGGCCACTTCGCCGCCGGCTTCGACACCTACGGCATCCGCCAGGCGTACTCGATGCTGACCGACGAGGACGAGAGCAACGACGGCTTCGGGCAGGTCGCAGCGGGCGTGCTCGGCGGCTTCTACATCGACGACTACGACAGCAACGGCAAGGACACGCCCGAGCTCCGGGCCCAGGCCGAGGTCGTCGTCGGCGCCGGCGTGGGCATGCCCGGCTTCGGCGTCTTCGCCGAGGGCGGCGTGCACGCCGACGCAACGCTGGACCTCAAGTCCGGCGCCGACGGCAAGGTGCGTCCCAAGGCGATCATCGACCAGCTGCGCCGCAACCCGAACCCGGTCTGCCTCTTCGACGCCCAGGCCAAGATCAGCGCCTTCGTGCGCCTGGTCGTGTCGACCCCGATCAAGGACATCGAGTTCCCGATCGCCGACAAGGTGGTCCTGGAGAACAAGAACCTGACCAAGTTCTGCGACACCGACCAGAACGGCGTGAAGGTCCCGCTGACCGGCAAGCAGTACTCCGACGGCACCCTGCAGCTCTTCTCCAACCCGGAGGGCGAGTCCATCCGGGCCACCGAGTTCGCCCCCGGCAAGGTCGAGGTCTCGAGCATGGGCGTCATCGAGACGTTCGAGAACGTGAAGCGGGTCTTCGTCGACGGCAACGGCGGTGACGACACGATCACCCTCGCCTCCACCACCGAGGGCGGCACCGTCGCCAGCTCGTACGTGTGCGGCGGTCCCGGTCGGGACCACCTCGACATCTCCCTGGGGGCGGCCACCGTCCACGGCGACACCGGTCCGGTGCTGCCCGTGGTCGACGCCGGCCGCACCATCAACCTCGGCTGCGCGGCGAGCACCGGCGACCCCGACACGCTCCAGGGCGGCAAGGGCGCCGACAAGCTCCTCGGCGGCCCCGGCAACGACGCCCTCGTGGGCCTCGACGGCAACGACGACCTCCAGGGCGGCCTGGGCGACGACAGCCTCCAGCCCGGCGCCGGCAACGACGTGGTCGACGGCGGCGAGGGCATCGACTCGGTCAACTACTACGACCGCTACGGCACCGACATGACGCTGGACCTGCGCGCCGGCAAGGTGGGCGCCACCGGCACCACCGAGAACGACGCCATCACCGGCATCGAGACCGCCATCGGCGGCCCCGGCAACGACGTCATCCGGGCCAATGACGTCGACAGCGTGCTCGACGGCGGGTTCGGCGACGACCAGCTCTTCGGCGGCACCGGCAAGGACCTCCTGAGCGGCGGCTTCGGCGACGACCAGCTGTTCGGCGGCGGCGGCGACGACGTCCTCGCCGGCGCCGACGGCGCCGACACCATGGTCGGCAACGCCGGCGGCGACATCTACCAGGGCGGCGCGGGCCGCGACACGGCCGACTTCTCGGCCGAGCCCGGCCCGGTCGTGGTCTCCGTCAACGGCCAGGCCGACGACGGCCGCGACGGCCAGACCCCGAAGGACAACGTGGCCGAGGCCGAGGTCGTGCTGGGCACGACGGCGGCCGACCTGCTGAGCGCCGGCGCCATCCCCGCCGAGCTCCGCGGCGGTCCCGGCAACGACACCCTCGACGGCCCCGGCAGCCTCCACGGCGAGGCCGGCATGGACACCCTGCGCGGCTCGGCCCAGAACGACGCCCTCCACGGCGGCGACGACGCGGACGAGCTCCGGGGCGGCGGCGGCGCCGACGTCCTCGAGGGCGGCAACGGCGAGGACCACCTCGACGGCGGCGTCGGCCCCGACGACCTCGGCGGCGGCGCCGGCTTCGACACCGTCGACTACTCGTCCCGCACCGCGACGGTCACCGTGCGCCTCGAGGACGGCTCCCGCGACGGCGAGGGCGACATCTACAACGCCGTCGGCCCCGACTGCGGCGGCGGTCGCTGCGACCTCGTGAAGCCCGACAACGAGAAGATCGTGGGCGGCTCCGGCAACGACATCCTCGCCGGCGACGCCAACGACCAGGTGCTCGTCGGCAACGACGGCAACGACGCCTTCAGCCTCCGAGCCGGCCACGACCGGGTCGAGGGCGGCGACGGCAACGACGACGCCCGTGACGAGGACTACGCCACGTCCAAGCCCGACCTGGTCGGCAAGGGCGACACCTTCATCATGGGCGCCGGCGACGACTACTACGGCGGCAGCGGCGGCGACGACCGCATCGAGGGAGGCGAGGGCCGTGACCGCGGCCAGATCTCGGGCACCGGCAAGGTGTTCCTCGACGGCGGCCCCGGCGACGACACCTTCACCACCGACAAGGGCGACCACACGCTCATCGGCGGGCCCGGCAACGACTTCTACGACACCACCGACGGCCTGAAGGCCATCGACATGGGTGACGGCGACGACGACATCATCATGCGGGGCA
>DATAGR010000381.1:0-3285 GCA_036263575.1 Aquihabitans sp.
AGCCGCGTCTTGCCGGCCCCGCCCGGGCCGACGACCGTCACGAGCCGTCGCCCGCCCAGCGCGGCCCGCACGTCGGCCAGCTCGCGATCGCGCCCGATGAACCGGTCGGCCGGGGCCAGCCGGCGTACCGGCCCGCGGGGCGCAGCCGGCGAGCGGGGCGGCTCGCCGCCGATGGCGCCGTCCGCCGGCGGCGGCGTCGGGGGACGGGCCACGGGTCGCAGGGCCGGGTCGTCGGCGAGGACGGCGGCCTCCAGCTCGGCCAGGGCCGGTCCGGGGTCGAGCCCGGTGGCGTCGACCACCCGGCGCCGGAGGTCGGCGGCGACGCGCAGCGCGTCGCCGCTGCGCCCCAGCACGTGCAGGGCACGGACCAGCACGAGGTGGACGGCCTCGTCCGTGGGGTCCTCGGCGACGGCTCGCTCGAGGTCGGCCAGCGCGCCGTCGGCCTCGCCGGAGGCGACGCGCGCCGCCAGCCAGCCGACCCGGGTCCGGTGGTGCACGACCGCGAGGCGAGCCCGCTCGGGACCGAACGCCAGCGGGTCGGTGACGTCGGCGAAGGGCTCGCCCCGCCACAGCGCCAGCGCCTCGCCGAAGCGCCCCGAGGCCGAGGCCGGGTCGTCGGCCGCCACCAAGCGGTGGGCCTCGTCGGCCAGCGCTTCGAAGCGGGCCACGTCGACCTGGTCCCGCTCGACGGCGAGGCGGTAGCCCATCGGCTGCCGCTCCACCGCCGAGGCGCCGAGCACCCGCCGCAGTCGCGACACGTAGCTCTGCAGGTTCCCGCTGGCGTTCGGCGGGGCGCCCCCGGGCCACAGCGCGTCCAGCAGGGCGTCGTCGGAGACCGTTCGGCCGGGATCGAGGGCCAGCCGGGCGAGCAGGGTCCGCTGCGGGGCGCCGGCCACGGGTGCCGGCCGACCCTCGAGCGCGACGGTGACCGGGCCCAGCAGTGCCACCTCGAGATGCCCGCGCACCAGGCCATTGTGGACCAGCAAGCTCGCAGCAGGCACCCGGCAACCACCTCCCGGCACCCTGGACCCATGGCACCCGACGCGACGACGATCCCCGACCTCGGCACCCTGCTCACCGTGTGGGCCCACCCGGACGACGAGACCTACCTGGCCGGCGGGCTCATGGCGGCCGCCGTCGATGCCGGGCGCCGGGTCGTGTGCGCCTGCGCGACGGCGGGCGAGCACGGCACGGACGACCCCATCGCCTGGCCGCCCGAGCGCCTGGCCCGGGTGCGGCGCTGGGAGGCGGCCGCGGCCATGGCGGTGCTCGGCGTCGACGACCACCGGTGGCTCGGCCTGCCCGACGGCGGGCTGGCCGCCCTCGACCCCGCCCCGCAGGTCGAGCGGCTGGTCCGCCTGATCGAGGAGGTGCAGCCGGACACGATCGTGACGTTCGCCCCCGACGGCGCCACGTTCCACCCCGACCACCAGGCCGTGTCCCGATGGGTGACCGAGGCGTGGGAACGGACCTGGCGTCGGGCCCGCCTCCTGCAGGCGGCGATCACCGAGGACCACCAGCGCCGGTGGGGCGACGTCTACGAGAGCTGGGGGATCTACATGGCCGACGAGCGACCGGTGCCCCTGCCCGAAGCCGAGTTGGCCGTGCACGTCGTGCTCGACGGCGCCGACCTCGACCGCAAGGTCGCCGCCCTCGGGGCGATGGCGACGCAGGTCGGCCCGGCCGTGGCGTCGGTCGGCGAGGCGACGTTCCGGGCGCTCAACGCCGAGGAGATGTTCGTCGAGGTCGACGCGACCCGACCGGATGCCGGTGTCCCGGCCGCCACGGTGGCCGGCTGACGAGGCGGCTGACCTCCGGCGGGGTGTAGGCAGCACGGGTGCCCGCCGCCACCCCCCGCCTCGTCGCCCACCGCTTCGGGCGGGCCTACGGGCCCGACTCGGCGCCCAGCACGCTCGCCCACGCCCTCACCGGCCCGGTCGACGGGTTGGAGACCGACTGCTGCCTCACCGCCGACGGCCGCCTGGCCCTCCTCCACAGCCCGTACCTGGCGATGGGCACGACGATCGACGGGTGGGTCCACGAGCGAACCGGGGCCGAGATCGCCGGCGCCCGCCTGCGCGACCGGCGCGGCGCCGTCGTCGACGAGCACCCCCTGCTGCTCGAGGACCTGTGGCCGCTGCTGGAGCAGGGCGGCGTGGCCGACGGGTTCGTCGTCCAGCTCGAGGTGAAGGCGGTGGCCGACGGCGACCTCGCCGGCCGCACCGCCGCCGCGATCTGCGCCTCGCTGGCGGCCACCCCGCCCCCGCCGGGGGTGCGGATCGAGGTGATCTCGTTCTGGCCTCGGTCGCTGCCCGTCGCCGCCGCGGCCGGGTGGGACACCCGGGCCATCATCGCCACGCCCTACACGCCCGAGGCCTTCGCCGCCTGGGCGCTCGACCAGGGCGTCACCGGCGTGATCCTCGAGGCCCCGTTCTGGAGCGCGCCCCACGTCGACGTCTGGCGCGAGGCCGGGCTCTCGCTCATGTCCGGCGTCTGCAACGACGCCGGCCTGGCCGGGCTGGTCCTCCCCCACCAGCCCGACGCCTTCGCGACCGATCGCCCACACGAGCTCCGTGCCGAGCTGGCGGCTCAGCCCTCGTAGCGGTAGACGTTCGTGTCCCGCTGCTCGAAGCCGAGGCGGCGGTAGAGGCGGTTGGCGGCTTCGCGGCTGGGGCGGGAGGTCAGGTCGATCGACCGGGCGCCGCGCTCGTGGGCCAGCTCGATGGCCCGGCGGTTGAGCGCCTCGCCCACCCCTTGGCCGCGGGCGGCGTCGTCGACGACGACGTCCTCGATCCAGGCCCGCAACCCGGTGGGGATCCGGAAGAGCGCGAGCGTCAGCGACCCCACGATCTCGCCGCCGTCACCGCGGGCGACCAGCAGCTCGGTGGCCGGCGCGGCGACGATCTCGCCCAGGATCCCGGCGTCGGGCGGAGGTGACGAGCGGGAGAGCTGCGGCACCAGGCGGGCGAAGGCGTCCACCAGCTCGTCGGTCACCTCGGTGGCGGTCTCCACGGTCACGGGCACCGGGCGAGCGTACGCGCCGGCCGGTCGCCCACCGTCCCGAGCACGGGTCGCTGGGGTGGGACAGCAAGCCTTCAGGGGATGGTCACCGGCCGTGCACGTGACCGACGACCGGCGGCAACACCCCACCCGTACCGTCCCACCCATGCAGCGGTTCTCCTCGCTCTTCCGCAGCCTCGGCGCCGCCGGCGCCGCCGCCAACGCGCGGGCCGAGCTGGAGACGGCCCACGTCCGGTGCCTGCAGGCCGCCATGGTGGCCAAGCG
>DATAGR010000382.1:0-4564 GCA_036263575.1 Aquihabitans sp.
CGTGCGACCCGAGTTGCTCAGACTCGTAAAACGGGGCACCCAAAGAAGCGCCGATGGCGACTTCGCTCTCGCCGCCTGACCTCTAGTCAGGTGAAGAGAGACATCGTGACCAGCAATGGCGCACGGGGCCTGATCGCTACAGCCCGGCAACAGAAGTAGCGGTTGACGGCGGGAAAGACCGCTGGCGGTGGGGAAGACCACTGACCCCTCGGAAAGACGAGGCGGTGGGCGCGAGCCCGACCAACCCGGTGGTGAGCCAGCCGTCACGGCTCGAGCACGGGAACGGTCGTAGCGCGGTCGTCAACCGCTTCACGGACGAGGGTTCGATTCCCTCCAGCTCCACCAACCAAACCAACCAACCGACCAACCGACCAGTTCGGGTCACGCCCGTCGTCGAAGGCGGTGGCGCGGCTGCTGGTCGTGGTGCGCCAGCTAGCCCCGATGCGGCGTGCCGGCTGGGCGCGCCGGCTCCCGTGACGCCTTCGCGAGACCGCCGATGGCCACGGCCGCAGGGAGGCCGAGGAGCGCGAAGTCGCGCACGGCGATGGTCGACCCTGGCGCGCAGAACTCCATGCCGCTGTAGCCGTCGACGAAACAGCGCCGATCCTCACCGGGTGACCGGGCGAACCCCCAGCAGAGCGCGATCGCCAAGAGGAGGATGGCGACGGCCGACCGCCTCGCCACCGGTGCGCCGCGAGCGGCTCGGATGAACACCCACGCCATCCCGGCGCCGAGCGCGATCGCCACCGACCCCGAGACGACGCCGATCCAGAAGTCCGCCGTGCCGTAGCCGTAGGCCAGGTCGGTGCTGTAGTGCATCCCCAGCTCCTTGGGATACGAGCCGTTGCCGATCAGCGCCAACCCGAACCAGACCATCGCCAGGACGTACGGCCCGGCGCACATGAGCGAGACGAGCCCCGCCGTGCTGGTGCTCCCGCCGTCGTCATCCGCCATCCGGCCCCCTCCCCGCCGGGCCGAACCGTACGCCGCCTCGGGCGACCAGGGCGTTCCGCACCGCCCTGGCCTCGGTCGGCATCGACACGCAGCGGCGGGTCCCGCCCCCGGCGGCGCGCCTGCGGCGGGGGCGCACGACCTCGTTCGCCCCGTCGGCGAAGCTGGCGCTCGAGCGGACCCTCCAGGTCGCCGCCGACGACGGGGGCCGCCGCATCGGCACCCGGCACCTGCTGGCGGCGATCGTCGGGGCCGACGTCGGTCGGACCCCTCAGCTGCTGGCCGAGCTGGGCACAACGGCGGCCGAGCTGCTCGAACCGCTCGGGATGTCGCCCCCGGCGTGATCGCCGGGGCCGCCGCCGACGCTCGCTACAGTCCGGGCCGGACCACGGAACATCGGAAGGCGGGCCTCCCATGTCGTACACCCCTCCCCCGTCGCCACCCGGTGACTGGCAGCCGGGCGGCTACGGGCAGCAGCCGGGCTACGGCCAGCAGCCGGGCTACGGCTACGGCGGCTACGGGCCCGTCGACCACCCGCAGGGCACCACGATCCTCGTGCTGGGCGTGCTGAGCCTCGTCGTCTGCGGGTTGCTCGGCCCGGTCGCCTGGATCATGGGCAACAACGCCATCCGGGAGATCGACGGCCAGCCCGGGCGCTACGGCAATCGGGGCACGGTCCAGGCCGGGCGCATCTGCGGGATGGTGTCGACCGGGCTGCTCGCGCTCGGTGCCGTGGCCATCGTCGTCCTGATCGCCGCCAGCGCCGGCAGCTCGAGCTGACGGCCGAGCGGACGGCTGCCCCGACCCGCCGTCAGGCCGGGGCGGCGTCGGCGGCGGCCGCCGGCGCCGGCACATCGGCGCCGGCGTCGTCGTGGTCCCGATCGCCGGCCCGTGCCGGCAGGAACCGGGCCGCGAAGATCGACCCGGCGAGGGCGACGCCCGCCACCACCAGGCACGCCACGCTGAGGCCGGCGAGGAAGGCGTCGTTGACCTCGGCCAGGTAGGCGTCGGCGAACGGTCCGGCCTGGGCGGCCACGGCCCCGGCGGCGCCCACCGACTCCTCGGTCGCCTCCGCCGCCTCCGGGGGCAGGCGCTCGAAGACGGTCCCCCCGGCGAGGGCGCCGACGTAGACGCTGTTGAACACCGAGCCGACGACGGCCACGCCGAGCGTGCCGCCGAGCTCGCGGGTGGTGTCGTTGACCGCGCTGCCGACGCCCGCCTTGTCGGCGTCGAGCGACCCCATGATCGACTCGGTGGCCGGGGCGGTGGTCATGCCGAGGCCGGCGCCCAGGAAGAACATCTGCCCCACGATCTCCAGGTACGGCGTGCCGACCGAGGCGGTGGACACCCACACGAAGCCGATCGCCATGAAGGCGAGGCCGGCGGAGACCACCTTGGTGGTACCGATCCGCTCCACGATCCTCGGCGACAGCACCGAGAAGACGGCGATCGACGTGGCGACCGGGATCGTGCGCAGCCCGGCCTCGAGGGGCCCGTAGCCACGGACCAGCTGGAAGTACTGGGTGATCAGGAAGATGAACCCGAACAGGGCGAAGAACGCCGACGTGATCGCCACCGACGCCGCCGAGAACCTGAGGTTCCGGAAGATCCGGACCGGGAGCATCGGGTGGGCGACCCGGAGCTCCCAGCGGACGAAGGCGATCACCAGGCCCGCCCCGGCGAGGAGGGTGGCCAGCGTCTGCAGGCTCGCCCATCCGGCCTCCGGCGCCTCGATGACGCCGAAGACGACCACCGTGATGGCGACGATCGACAGCGCGATGCCGATCCGATCGAGGCGGGGCGCGGTGCGGTCACGGGACTCCGGCACCAGCACCACGACCGCCACCACGGCGACGGCGACGATCGGCAGGTTGACGAAGAAGACCGACCCCCACCAGAAGTGCTCCAGGAGCCAGCCGCCGAGGATCGGGCCGGCGGCGACGGCCAGGCCGCTCACGCCGCTCCACGCCCCGATGGCGATGGCCCGCTCCTTGGGGTCCCGGAAGCTGTTCGTGAGGATGGCGAGCGTGGCGGGGAAGATGGCGGCGGCGCCCACGCCCATCAGGGCCCGCACGGCGATCAGCGCGCCGGCCGAGGTGACCATGCCGGCCACCAGGGAGGTGGCACCGAAGGCGATGAGCCCGCCGATCAGCGCCTTGCGTCGCCCGTAGCGATCGCCCAGGCCGCCGAAGGCCAGCAGCAGGCCGGTGAAGACGAGCAGGTAGGCGTCGACGATCCACTGGAGCTGCCGGGTCGACGCACCGAGGTCGGTGGCGAACGACGGCAGCGCGATGTTCACGATCGTGCCGTCCATGATGACGACGAACACGCTGAGGCAGACGATGCCGAGGATCGACCAGCGTCGGGCGTGGACCTCGTCGGACACGTCGGTCGGTGCAGCGCTGGACATGGCGGATCCTCATGCGGTCGGCGGCTCGGTTGTCAATGTAAAGATGAGACTTGACGTCGTCAAGATGCGACGACGACCATCAGGGTGTGCCATCGGCCACCTACCACCACGGCGACCTGCCCGCCGCCCTGCGGGGGGCGGCGGCGGAGCTGCTCGCCGAGCGCGGCGCCGCCGGCTTCAGCCTGCGGGAGGTCGCGCGACGCGCCGGGGTGTCCCACGCCGCCCCCACCCACCACTTCGGCGACTCGACCGGCCTGCTCACCGCCGTCGCCGCCGAGGGCTTCATGCACCTCACGCTGGCGACGAGGGCGGCGACCGCCGAGGCGGCCGACCCCGTCGACCGCCTGCGGGCCCTCGGCCGGGCCTACGTGCGCGTGGCCGTCGAGCACCCCGGGCACTGCGCGGTGATGTTCCGGAGCGACCTCGTGCACGACGGCGATCCCGACGTGCAGACGTGGGCGATGCAGGCCTACGACGTGCTCCGTGCCGGGGTCCGCGACGTGCTGGCCCTCCGCCGCACCGAGCTCGACGTGGAGGTCGCCTGCCGCACGTGCTGGTCGGCCATGCAGGGCCTGGTGGCGCTGCACCGCACGTTCGAGCACATCGACGCCGGCGAGGGCCGCTCCACGCCCGACATCGGCGACCTCGCCGAGCGCTTCACGACGCTGATCGTCGATGGCATCGTCGGCGGCGGGACCGACGCCCCCGGGCGCTGAGCGGGCGGGCTCCGGAGCGCCTCCCGAGCGCCGGCCAACCGGTTGGGTAGGGCCGGGCCGTGGACACGGGGGTGGCACGGCGCCGCACGCGCTGGCAGGACGAGGCCGGCACGTGGGGCCGCCACGTCGGCGTGCCCGTGCTGGCCGCCATCGCCCTCCTGACCGCCGTCAGCACGCTGGTCGGTTGGCTGGTCGTCGACGGCGGGGGCGGCGCCCTGGACCGCATCGACGTCCGGGCCGCCGAGGACCTGGCGGCGTCGAGGACGTCGACACTCGACGCCGTCACCTCGGCCATCGACGCGCTGGCGTCGACGGCCACGGTGTCGGTGCTGTGGCTGGCGGCGGTGGTCGCCTTCGCCTGGCGCACGCGACGGCCGGCGGTGCCGATCTTCCTCGTGGCGGCCATCGGCGGCGAGAAGCTGACCTACCTGCTCACCACCCTCACCGTCGACCGCCCCCGCCCACCGGTGACGAAGCTCGGCCACAC
>DATAGR010000383.1:0-6708 GCA_036263575.1 Aquihabitans sp.
CCGCCGGCCACGGTCTGGCTGTGCCGGCCGGGCATGGCGAACAACCCGTGCGAGCCGGACCTGACGACGACGCGGCGGACCGTGCTCGGCCGGCTGATCGACGTGAAGCCGGTCCGGAAGGCGGTCGACCCGAAGGTCGACTGCTTCTACGTGTACCCGACCGTCAGCGACCAGCCGACACCGCAGGCCGACCTCACCATCGACCCCGTCCTGCGATCGATCGCGCTGTACCAGGCCGCCCGGTACTCGAGCGAGTGCCGGGTCTTCGCGCCGGTGTACCGGCAGATCACGCTCCAGGCCATCTTCAGCCCCGGCGGCGTGACGCCGGCGATGCGGGAGACGGCGTACCAGGACGTCCGCCGGGCCTTCCTCGAGTACCTCGCGGCCGACAACGGCGGCCGGGGCATCGTCTTCGTCGGCCACTCCCAGGGCACCGGTGTGCTGCGCCGCCTCCTGCGCGAGGAGGTCGACATGAAGCCCGAGGTGCGCCAGCGCCTCGTGTCGGCGTTGCTCCTCGGCAGCAACGTGACGGTGCGGAAGGGCTCCGACCGGGGCGGCGACTTCCAGAACATCCCGGCGTGCCGGTCGAGGAACCAGTTCGGCTGCGTCGTGGCCTTCGTGACGTTCGGCGGACCGGTGCCGGCCAACAGCCGCTTCGGCCGCACCAGCGACCCGAACCTCGAGGTCCTGTGCACGAACCCGACCCGGCTCGAGGGCGGCAGCGGCAAGGCCGACCCGATCTTCCCGACCGAGCCGTTCGCCCCCGGGCTGATCGCCACCGGCAACACGCTGCTCGGCATCCCGGCACCGGACGCCCCCACACCGTGGCTGGAGACCCGGGGCGCCTACCGGGCCGCGTGCTCGTCCGAGGGCGGCGCCAACGTGCTGCAGATCACGCCGCGGGGGCCGTCGCCGGTCATCCAGCCGGCGCCCGACCCGACGTGGGGGCTCCACCTGGTCGACGCCAACATCGCCCTCGGCGACCTCGTCGAGCTGGTCGACCGCCAGGCGTCGCGCTGGGCCCGCAACGCCGACTGAGCCGAGGCGGGACCACGGGCCCGGGCGGGCGGCGCTCGCCGGTCACCCGGGCTCGTAGGTCCAGTCGGGTCGCTTGCGCCAGAAGGAATCGTCGTAGGTGACCTCGCCGCCGGCCAGGTCGACGATCTTCGGCATGTCGGTGCGGCGGGTGAACGGGCACCCGTGCTGTTCGAGGTGGGCGGCGAACTCCTCCGGGAAGGCGCGCAGGACGCTGCTGACGAGGAGCTGCTCCTCGGCTGCCAGGTAGCAGCGGCTCCCGTCGGTGACGCGTGGCAGCCACGCGGCGATGGCGTCGAGGTCCCCGTCGTCCCCGACGCCGGTCTCGATCCGCTCGAGGCGTCGGGTGATCTCGGCCGACCCCAGCTTGCACGGGGGGCACTGGCCGCAGGACTCGACGTGGAGGAAGCGCGAGAACCGGTAGGCGGCGTCGACCATGCAGGCCGTGTCGTCGTACACGATGAAGCCCGCCGACCCCATGCCGCTGCCGACGGCGTCGAACCCCTCGTAGCTGACCGGCGTGTCCAGGTCGGCGGCGGTGATGACGGCGTTGGCGACGCCCGAGTACACGGCCTTGACGGATCGCCCCGGCGGCAGCCCGCTCCCGACGGCGTCGATCACGGCACGCAGCGGCGTCCCGAGCTCCACCTCGCCCACATCGGGCGCCACGACGTCGCCGACGACCGTGCACACGATGGTGCCCGGCGAGCGCTCGGTGCCCATCGAGCGGAACCACTCGGCGCCGTTGGCCAGGATGTGCGGGACGTTCGACAGGGTCTCCACGTTGTTCACGAGCGTCGGGTGCGGATCGTCGCGCCGTGCACCGATCTCGACGGGGGTGGCCTCCCACCCGAGCTCGGGGGAGCTGGCGAAGAGCCCCTGCTCGTAGGGCGGGAACCAGCGGGGGAGCGGGGCCTTGCCCTCGATGACCTCGAGCATCGCCTTCTCCTCGCCGAACAGGTACTCGTCGGGCCCGGCCACGACCGTCACCGTCCGGTCGCCGCCCAGGCCCGCCTGCTGGAACTCCTGCACCGCCCGCGTCACCGCCTCGAGCTCGCGCTCGTAGCTGCGCTTGGTGCAGACGTAGACCTCGGCGGCGTCGATGGCGACCGCTGCGATGAGCAGGCCCTCGACCAGCTGGTACGGGTCGTGCCGCAGGAGCGCACGGTCCTTGAACGTGCCCGGCTCGCCCTCGGCGGCGTTGCAGACCAGGTAGCGACGGCTCTCGACCTGACGGGCGATCCCCGCCCACTTCGCGCCCGTCGAGAAGCCGGCGCCGCCCCGGCCGCGGAGGCCCGACGCGGTGATCTCGGCGATGGTCGCCGCCGGCCCGATCCGCTCGGCGGTGGCCAGGCCCCGGCCGCCGACCGGACTGGCCAGGTGCTCGGCGAGCGACGTCACCGGCGGCCCGGTCAGCAGGAACGGACCGGGGGCGGGACCTTCGCTCGGTGCCATGCGGTCGTTCTACCTGACGCGCCCGAGCGAGGTCTGGCGTCCGGGTGCGCCACCCGTCCAGCCGGGCGCCACGCCGCGTCAGGCCTCGAGAAGTCGCCGAAGCTGGCGCCCGGCGACGCCGAAGACCTCGTCGCTCCGTGTCGCCCGGCCGAGGACGAGGGCGCCCTCGACCACGGCCAGGCACGTCAGCGCCAGGTCGTCGGCGTCGGACGCGCCGAGGCCGCCGCGCACCAGCGCTCGGGCCAGCGCCTCGCGCCACGATCGGAAGACCTCGGCGGCGACGTCGAGCAGCGGTCCGGCGTCGTCCGCCCCGATGCTGGTCGCCGCGACGGCGCAGCCCCGCCGGTGGTCGCTGCCGACCAGGACGGCGCGCCAGCCGTCGACGAACGCGTCGACGACCTGCGCCGGCGTGGCGTCGAGCGCGTCGATGAGGGCGACGACGCCGTCGCCGACGGAGACGACCGCCGCTCGGACCAGCTCGTCCTTGCCGCTGGGGAAGTGGTGGTAGATCGAGCCGCGCGGCGCGCCGGTGGCGGCCAGCACCTCGCTGAACGACGTCCGCTGCAGGCCCTGGGTGGCGAGGAGCTCGGCCGCCCCGCGGATCATCTCGCCCCGCACGTCGCGCCTCGCCATTGACCGTGCCCGCCTTCGTGCCGAGGTTCTATGATGACCGTCATACTACCGAGTGGAGCCCGCCGTGCCGTCGACCCCCGCCCCTGTGCCTGCGATCCCGTTCGCGCCCCAGGTCCGCTGACGTGCGCGCACTGGTGTTCCGCGGCCCCCTGCAGCTGGCGTGGGAGGACGTGCCGACGCCCGAGCTCGTCGACTCCCGAGACGCGCTGGTGCGGCCGATCGCGGTGGCGCGGTGCGACCTGGACCCGGCCATCGCGCTGGGGTTGTACCCGATGCCGGCGCCGTTCGTGATGGGCCACGAGATGGTGGGCGAGGTGGTCGCCGTCGGCGACGCCGCCGGTCCGGCGGCGGTGGGCGACCGGGTCATCGTGCCGTTCCAGCTCAGCTGCGGCGCGTGCAGGTCGTGCCGGCGAGGCCACACCAACGCGTGCGAGGCGGTTGCGCCGGGCACGGCGTTCGGCCTCGGTCCCCACGGCGGGGTCGACCTCGGCGGCGCGCTGGCCGAGCTCGTCCGGGTGCCGTGGGCCGACGTGATGCTGATCCCGCTCCCGGACGGGCTGGACCCGGTGGTCGCGGCGGGGATCCCCGACAACGTGGCGGACGGCTACCGCTGCGTGGCCGGCCCGCTCGCCGAGCGCCCCGGCGCGCCGGTCCTGGTGGTCGGGGGTCTGGCGCCGTCGGTCGGCCTGTACGCCGCCCTGGCCGCCGTCGCCCTCGGCTCCGAGCGCGTGGCCTACGTCGACGACGACGAGGACCGCCTGCGCCTCGCCGAGCGCCTCGGCCTCGAGGTCACCGACGCCGGTGGGCGCTGGGCCGAGGTCGACCTCGGCGATCGGTTCCCGATCACCGTGGACGCCAACGTGCTCGACCACGGCCGTGAGCTCGCCCTCCGTGCCGCCGCGCCGTGCGGCGTGTGCACCAGCGTGTCGGGTGGAGCGACGCCGCGATCGTCGCTGCCGCTGCAGCCGCTGTACCTCAAGGGCATCCGCTACGAGATCGGGCGGGTCCACGCCCTCGCCACCGCGCCCACGGTCCTCGACCTCGTCACGACCGGGCGCCTCGACCCCGGCGCGCTCGTCACGCGCACGGCTCCGTTCACCGAGGCCGTCGATGCGATGGTCGAGGCGGCCACCAAGATCGTGTTCGTCAACGACCTGACCTGAGCGCCGACGACCCTGGCCGTCACCGGGTGGCTCGCCGGCGTCTGCCCCCGGTTCACGAAGTCGTTGACACCTCGGACCCGCATCCGTATGGTCACGTGCAGGTGGTGGAACCGCTTCCACACCTTCTCCAGGGGCTGTCAGGGGCGAGCCGTATGGTGACGATCAGCGATGTGGCCAGGCGCGCCGGCGTCGGCGAGGGCACCGTGTCCCGGGTCCTGAACGACAGCCCGAAGGTGAGCCCGGCCACGCGCGGCAAGGTGCTCGAGGCCATCGACGCCCTCGACTACCGGCCCAGCGCCCTGGCTCGCGGCCTGTCCACCGGGCGCTTCTCCACGATCGGCGTGGTGATCCCGTTCTTCACCCACGCCTCGGCGTTCGAGCGGCTCCGTGGGGTCGCGGCCGCCCTCCACGACGCGCCGTACGACCTGGTCCTCTTCAACGTCGAGTCGCCCATCCACCGGGCCGAGCAGTTCGCCTCGCTCACGGGCCGGGCCGGCACCGACGGGCTGCTCGTGATGTCCCTGCCGCCGCCGGCCACCGAGCTGGCGCGGCTCGTGGCGCGCGACGTGCCGGTGGTGCTCGTCGACGCCCGCGGCGACGGCGTGCCCACCGTGCTCATCGACGACGTCGAGGGTGGTCGCATCGCGACCCGCCACCTCGTCGAGCTCGGCCACCGGCGGATCGCCTTCATCGGCGACGACCCGGACAACGCCCTGGGCTTCACCTCCAGCACCCACCGCGAACGGGGGTACCGGGAGGTGCTGGCCGAGGCCGGCGAACCGGACCGGCCGGAGCTGGTCCGCCACGGCGCCCACGACCGGGCCGTGGCCAGCCGCCTGGCCGACGAGCTGCTGGCCCTGCCCGAGCGGCCGACGGCGGTGTTCGCGGCCTCGGACGTGCAGGCCACCGGCGTGCTCGAGGCGGCCCGGCGCGCCGGCCTGGAGGTGCCTCGCGACCTCTCGGTCGTCGGCTTCGACGACATCGAGCTGTCCGAGTACCTCGGGCTGACCACCGTCCACCAGCGGCTCTACGACAGCGGCGAGCTCGGCATGCGGCTCCTGCTCGACGCCCTGGCCGACGGCACGCCGCCGGCGCCGGTGGTGCACGACCTGCCGCTGCGCCTGGTGGAGCGGCGGACCACGTGCCCGGTGGGTGGAGCCCGTCCTGGTCCGACCGCCCGGCGCCGCCGGGCCACGAAGGGAGCGTCGACGACGTGAGCGAGATCGTCTTCGAGGACGTCTGGAAGACCTATCCGGGTGGGGCGGAGGCCGTGCGGTCCTTCGACCTGCAGATCCGCGACGGGGAGTTCATGGTCCTCGTCGGCCCATCGGGTTGCGGCAAGACCACGTTGCTGCGGATGATCGCCGGGCTCGAGGAGATCACCAAGGGCGAGGTGCGGATCGACGACCGGGTCGTCAACGACGTGCCGCCGAAGGACCGCGACATCGCCATGGTCTTCCAGAACTACGCGCTGTACCCGCACATGAGCGTGTTCGACAACATGGCCTTCGGCCTCAAGCTCCAGAAGGTCTCCAAGCGCGAGATCGACGAGCGGGTGCGCCACGCCGCCGGCATCCTCGGCCTCGACGAGTACCTGACCCGCAAGCCCAAGGCCCTGTCGGGCGGCCAGCGCCAGCGGGTGGCCATGGGGCGTGCCATCGTGCGCCACCCCAGCGCCTTCCTCATGGACGAGCCGCTGTCGAACCTCGACGCCAAGCTGCGCGTCCAGATGCGCTCGGAGATCGCTCGCATCCAGGACGAGCTCGGCGTCACCACCATCTACGTCACCCACGACCAGATCGAGGCCATGACGATGGGGGACCGCGTGGCGGTGCTCCGCAGGGGCGAGCTGCAGCAGGTCGACGCGCCGCAGACGCTCTACGACCACCCGGTCAACCTGTTCGTCGCCGGTTTCATCGGCTCGCCGGCGATGAACCTCATGGAGGCCCGCCTCGAGGACGGCGGCGCCGGGCTCGCCCTCCAGCTCGGGTCGTTCCGCCTGGACGTGCCGGAGCGGGCGGTCGCCGAGCGACCCGAGCTACGGGGCTACGTCGGTCGCACGGTGATCGTGGGCATCAGGCCCGAGGACCTCGAGGACGCGTCGCTCGTCCCCGACGCACCGGCCGACCGCCGCATCACCGCGAACATCGACCTGCGCGAGGCCCACGGCTCCGACGTCGTCGTCCACTTCGACGTCGACGCCCCGCCCGCCGTCACCGACGACGTGCGCGAGCTCGCCGTCGACGTCGGCGCCGAGGCCCTGGAGGCCGTCGAGCGCACCGCGTCGCACGGCCACACGAGCGTCGTGGCCCGCTTGAACCCCCGGACCACCGCCCACGCCGGCGACCGCGTGGAGCTCGTGGTCGACACCGACCGCTTCCACTTCTTCGACCCCCAGTCCGGCGCCGCCATCTCCGGCGAC
>DATAGR010000384.1:0-4429 GCA_036263575.1 Aquihabitans sp.
GACGAGCACCGCGACAGCTGGGATCCACGAGACGACGCCGGACGGCACCAGGAAGTCGGAGACGAACACCGGACGCTCCTCGCTGCGTGCCGGCGGTGGATGCCGTCGCGCCGCCGGCGGCGCGAGGTCACGGGGTCAACCGCCGGCCCCGACGGCGATGACGCGCCGGAACGGGTGCACGGCCTCGGACGCCCTGACCCGGCGGTCAGGTGAGGCGTACACTCGCGGGACCGGCTCGAGGAGGACCCCATGGCCACCCGCACCCCCCACCCGATGTTCGTCGAGCGCTCGGTGGACGACGAACGGCTCCACCGCAAGCAGCGCCTCGCCCTCGCCTTCCGCATCTTCGGCCGCCTCGGCTTCGACGAGGGCGTGGCCGGCCACATCACCGCCCGCGACCCCGGCCGCCCCGA
This sequence comes from Aquihabitans sp., assembly GCA_036263575.1. GTDB lineage: Bacteria > Actinomycetota > Acidimicrobiia > Acidimicrobiales > Iamiaceae > Aquihabitans. The sequence goes on from DATAGR010000384.1 coordinate 414, forward strand.
CCACTTCTGGGTCAACCCCTTCGGGCTGAGCTTCAAGCAGATCACCGCCGACGACCTCATCCTCGTCAGCCACGAGGGCGAGGTCGTGGAGGGCACGTGGCCCGTCAACCAGGCCGCCTTCGCCATCCACTCCGCCATCCACGCGGCTCGGCCCGACGTCGTGGCCGCCGCGCACAGCCACTCCAAGTTCGGCCGGGCGTGGTCGACCCTTGCCCGCCCGCTGGCCTCGCTGACCCAGGACAGCTGCATCTTCCACGACGACCACGTCGTGTTCGACGACTACACCGGCGTCGTCAACGACCCGGAGGAGGGCAAGCGCATCGCCCACGCCCTCGGCGAGCGCAAGGCCGCCATCCTGCGCAGCCACGGGATCCTGACGGTCGGCCAGAGCATCGAGGAGTGCGTGTTCTGGTACGTCACCATGGAGCGGACCTGCGAGGTCGAGCTCCTCGCCCGAGCCGCCGGCGAGCCGAAGCCGATCGACGACGACGTCGCCCGCCAGACCCACGCCCAGGTCGGCGGCCACATCGCCGGCTGGTTCAGCGGCCAGCCGCTCTTCGACTGGATCGCCGCCTCCGAGCCCGACGCCTACGGCGAGCACGCACCGGTCCCCTGACCCACCGCTCCCCCGGCCCGCCCTGTCGGGTGACGAGCCGCGACCGGCGGGCGCCGCGCTGGTAGCGTGGCCGGGCCGTCGAGCTCGGACGGGAGAGTGCCCCTCGGGGCACGCCGAAGGAGCAAGTCCTCCCCGGAATCTCTCAGGCCCAAGGACCGTCCGAACGAGGCAACGCTGGAGAGCAGGCGCGACGAGGCGCCTCACCGAAGGGGAAAGCCCGCCAGGGCGAAGCTCTCAGGTCCCACGACAGCGGGGGAGGTCGAACCGACGCGCCACCGCCAGGGAGACCTCACCATGACCGTCCGCCGCTCGCTCCGCGACCTCGAGGGCGCCTCGTCGTTCGCCACCCGGCACCTCGGCCCCTCCGAGGCCGACCAGGCCAAGATGCTCGCCGCCCTCGGCCACCGGTCGCTCGACGACCTGGTCGACGCCGCCGTGCCGGCGGGGATCCGGGAGACCGCCGACCTCGACCTGCCGGCCGCCCGCAGCGAGGCCGAGGCCCTCGCCGACCTCCGGGCGCTGGCCGACCGCAACGAGGTCGTGACCTCGATGATCGGCCTCGGCTACCACGGCACGGTCACGCCGGGCGTCATCCTCCGCAACGTGCTCGAGAACCCGGCCTGGTACACGGCGTACACGCCGTACCAGCCGGAGATCTCGCAGGGCCGCCTCGAGGCGCTCCTGAACTTCCAGACGGTCGTCGCCGACCTCACCGGCATGGCCCTCGCCAACGCGTCGCTGCTCGACGAGGCGACCGCAGCTGCGGAGGCCATGACCCTCGCCCGGCGGGCGGCCAAGGGCGTGGCCGACGACGCCGTCTTCCTGGTCGACGCCGACTGCCACCCGCAGGTGATCGACGTGGTCCGCACCCGCGCCGAGCCGCTCGGGCTGGAGGTCGTGGTGGCCGACCTCGCCGAGGGCCTCCCCGAGGGCACCACCGCCTTCGGCCTGCTGCTGCCCTACCCCGGCTCGTCGGGCCGGGTGGTCGACTGGACCCGGGTGATCGACGCCGCCCACGAGGCCGGTGCCGTGGTGGCCGTGGACGCCGACCTGCTCGCCCTCTGCCTGCTCCGCTCCCCCGGCGCCATGGGCGCCGACGTCGTGGTCGGCGTGGCCCAGCGCTTCGGCGTGCCGCTCGGCTTCGGTGGACCCCACGCCGGCTACCTCGCGGTGCGCGAGGGCCTCCAGCGCTCGATCCCGGGGCGCCTGGTGGGCGTGTCGATCGACGTCGACGGCAACCGGGCCTACCGACTGGCGCTGCAGACGCGCGAGCAGCACATCCGGCGGGAGAAGGCGACCTCGAACATCTGCACCGCGCAGGTGCTGCTGGCCGTCGTGGCGTCGATGTACGCCGCGTACCACGGGGCCGACGGCCTGGCCGACATCGCGGCGCGCACCCACCGGCTGGCCGAGCTCCTGGCCGCCGCCCTCGTCGCCGGAGGCGTCGACGTCGCGGACGGGCCCCGCTTCGACACCCTCACCGCCACGGTCCCGGCCCGAGCCGACGCCGTCGTGGCCGCGGCCCTCGAGCGCGGCGTCAACCTGCGACGGGTCGACGGCGACCGCGTCGGCGTGGCGTGCGACGAGACCACCGCCCGAGCACACCTCGACGCCGTCGTGGCCGCGTTCGGCCTCGATCAGGTCGACTGGGACGACCTCGACGACCGCACCGGGCACGCCCTCCCCGAGGCCCTCGTGCGCGACGAGCCCTTCCTCACCCACCCGGTCTTCCACGAGCACCGCTCCGAGACCGCCATGCTGCGGTACCTGCGGCGCCTCGCCGACCGGGACCTCGCCCTCGACCGGTCGATGATCCCCCTCGGCTCGTGCACCATGAAGCTCAACGCCACGACCGAGATGGAGCCGATCACCTGGCCCGAGTTCGGCCAGATCCACCCGTTCGCACCGCTCGCCCAGGCCGCCGGCTACCTCGAGCTGATCGACGAGCTGGAGCGGTGGCTGGTGGAGATCACCGGCTACGCCGCGGTGAGCCTGCAGCCCAACGCCGGATCGCAGGGCGAGCTGGCCGGGCTCCTCGCCATCCGCGGCTACCACCGGGCCAACGGCGACGCCGAGCGCGACGTCTGCCTCATCCCGTCGTCGGCCCACGGCACCAACGCCGCCAGCGCCGTCATGGCCGGCATGCGGGTCGTGGTCGTGTCCTGCGACGACGCCGGCAACGTCGACCTCGACGACCTCCGCACCCGCATCGACGAGCACCGCGACCGCCTCGCCGCGCTCATGGTCACGTACCCGTCGACGCACGGCGTGTTCGAGGAGGCCATCACCGAGATCTGCGAGGCGGTGCACGAGGCCGGTGGCCAGGTGTACCTCGACGGGGCCAACCTCAACGCCATGGTCGGGCTGGCCCGGCCCGGGCGCTTCGGCGCCGACGTCTCCCACCTCAACCTCCACAAGACGTTCTGCATCCCGCACGGCGGTGGCGGCCCCGGCGTCGGCCCGGTCGCGGTGGGCGCCCACCTGGCGCCGTTCCTGCCCAACCACACGGTCGTCGGCGAGGCCGGGCCGGCCACCGGTCCCGGTGCCATCTCGGGCGCCCCGTGGGGCTCGGCCGGCATCCTGCCGATCCCGTGGGCGTACGTCCGCATGATGGGCGGCGACGGCCTACGGCGAGCCACCCAGGTCGCCATCCTCAACGCCAACTACATCGCCCACCGCCTCCAGCCGCACTACCCGGTGCTCTACACGGGCCGGGGCGGGCTGGTGGCCCACGAGTGCATCGTCGACCTGCGCGGCATCACGCGCGAGACGGGGGTGTCGGTCGACGACGTCGCCAAGCGCCTCATCGATCACGGCTTCCACGCCCCGACCATGTCGTTCCCGGTGCCGGGCACGCTGATGATCGAGCCCACCGAGTCCGAGGACCTCGGCGAGATCGACCGCTTCTGCGACGCCATGATCGCCATCCGGGCCGAGATCGACCGGGTGGGGTCGGGCGAGTGGCCGGCCGACGACAACCCGCTCGCCAACGCCCCCCACACCGTCGACTGCCTCACCGCCGCCGACTGGACGCACCCCTACGAGCGCGACGTGGCCGCCTTCCCGGGCACCGTGGCGCGTGGCGACCGCTACTTCCCACCGGTGCGGCGGATCGACGGCGGGTACGGCGACCGCAACCTCGTGTGCTCCTGCCCGCCCGTGGAGGACCTGGCGACCTGACCCGTCGGGCCGTCAGCCAACCGGCTGAGGTGGGCTGGCGGCGACGAACGGCGGCTTGACCACGGTGGCGGTGACGGCGCCGCCCCGGGCGTCGATGGCCACGTCGTCGCCCACCGCCACCGTCGGCGGGCAGAAGGCGAGGGCGATCCCCTGGCCCAGCACCGGCGAGAAGTTGCCGCTGGTGACCACGCCTGCCGGTTCGCCGCCCACGAGCACCGCC
>DATAGR010000385.1:0-5263 GCA_036263575.1 Aquihabitans sp.
ACGACCACGTCGGCTTCGTCTCCGACGACATCGTCGACCGCTTCTGCCTCGTGGGCTCGGTCGACCACCAGCTGCGGCGCCTGCGCGAGCTCGAGGCCCTCGGCGTCGACCAGTTCGCCGTCTACCTCCAGCACGACGACAAGGACGGCACCCTGCGCCAGTACGGCGAGCGGGTCATCCCCACCCTGGCCGACGAGGTGCTGGCCAAGAGCTGACGCCGGCCGGGCGGCGCCGGCGTCGGTCAACGAGGTGACGCGTGCGGGACGCCTTCCACCGTCATCGGTGGTGGGCTCAGGCGACGTGGGCGTCGGCGAGCGCGAGCGCGTCGTCGACCACGGCGAGCCCGTGGCGGAGGTCGTCCTCGCCGATCACCAGCGGCGGGACGATGTGGATCCGGTTGAAGTGGGCGAACACCAGCACGCCACGCTTCCGGCACGCGGCCACCACCTCGGCGACGGGTGCGGCGGCGGTGCCGGAGGCGTTGAACGGCACCAGCTGCTCGCGGGTCTCGCGGTCCCGGACGAGCTCGATCGCCCAGAACAGCCCGAGGCCGCGCACGTCGCCGATCGACGGGTGGCGCCCCTGGAGCTCGCGGAGGGCGGGTCCGAGCACCTCGGCGCCCATGGTGGCCGACCGCTCCACGAGGCCCTCCTCCTTGAAGATGCCGATGCTGGCGACGGCCGACGCGCACGCCAGCGGGTGGCCGGAGTAGGTGAGCCCGCCGGGGTACGGGCGCTCGGCGAACGTGTCGGCCACCCGACGGCTGATGATCACGCCGCCCAGCGGCACGTAGCCGCTGTTGACGCCCTTGGCGAAGCAGATGAGGTCGGGCGCGACGTCCCAGTGGTCGATCGAGAACCACTCGCCGCAGCGACCGAAGCCGGCCATGACCTCGTCGGCGATCAGCAGGATGCCGTGCTGGTCGCAGAGCGCCCGCACCCCGGCGAGGTAGCCGGGCGGCGGGACGAGGATCCCGTTCGTGCCGACGACGGGTTCGAGGATCACCGCGGCGATGGTCTGCGGGCCCTCCACCATGATCGTGTCGGCCAGGTGAGCCAGGGCCCGGTCGGTCTCCTCGGCCTCGGTGGTGGCGCCGAACGCCGACCGGTAGGGGTACGGGCCCCAGAAGTGCACGACCCCCGGCAGGGCCGGCTCGCTCGGCCATCGGCGGGGGTCCCCGGTGAGACTGATCGAACCCGCGGTGGCCCCGTGGTAGCTGCGGTAGGCGGCGAGCACCTTGTGGCGGCCGGTGTGGAGCTTGGCCATGCGCACCGCGTTCTCGTTCGCCTCGGCGCCGCCGTTGGTGAAGAACACCATGTCGAGGTCGCCCGGGGCGAGCTCGGCGATGAGGCGGGCGGCCTCGCTGCGCTCGGCGTTGGCGTGGAACGGGGCGATGGTCGCCAGCCGCCCGGCCTGCTCCTGGATGGCGGCGATCAGCTTGGGGTGCTGGTGGCCGATGTTGACGTTCATCAGCTGGCTGGACAGGTCGAGGTAGCGGTCGCCGCCCTCGTCCCAGATCCAGGCGCCCTCCCCACCGGCGATCACCAGCGGGTCGAGCGCGGCCTGCGCCGACCACGAGTGGAAGACGTGGGCGCGGTCGTTGCGGTAGGCGTCGGTGGCGCGGCGGTCGGTGCTCATGCCCGGAGCGTACGGGCCGGCCCTCAGCCGAGCTTGCGCTCCTCGCGCAGCGAGGCGACGAGCGGTTCGACGATCCGGCGGGCGCCGGCGATGTTCGGGTGCACGCCGTCGTCCTCGCGCACCTTCACCTGGCCGCCCGCGCCGTCCGGGAGGTAGGCGGTGTAGGTGCCGTCGGGGGAGAGGCTGGCCCGGCTGTCGACATAGCGGGCCCACGGACGGGCCGCGACCTCGGTCCGCACGGCACGGGCCATCGCCGGCGCCGCCTCCTCGATGCCGCTCCTCGTGGTGATGGGCAGGCCGACCCAGTACACGGTGCGGTCCGGCCCCTCGGCGGCGGTCAGGACCTGGGCCACGCGGCGCTGGTACTCGGCGCCCCACTCGGGGGTGCCGACCCGCACGACGCCGTCGTCGGTGGCCATGTCCTGGGCGTCGTTGCCGCCGAAGCCGACCACGACGACCTCGGGGTCGTGCTGCTCGACGTCCTGCTGGAGCCGGGTCGGCCAGTTGATGACGTCCGGCCGGGCCAGGCCCGACCCGACCTCCCAGTCCTCGATCACGGTGATCGGGCGGCCCTCCAGGCTCTGGTCGATCGCCGGACCGATCCAGCCCATGAGCGAGTCGCCGACCACCAGGATCCGCACCGGGTCGTCGGGGGTGGGCGTGCGGTACTCGGGCGGCGCGCTCGTGGTGGTGGTGGCGTCGGGGACCGTGGGGGGCGCCGTCACCACGGTCTCGGTGGGCTCGGTGGGCGGGGGCAGCTCGTTGTCGGCGACGCCGGCGAGGTAGCGGCGCGGCAGGTGGAGCCCGGTCGCGTGGCTCAGGGTCTTGAGGGGGCCGGTGACCCGCATGGCCCAGGTGCGCTGCCAGCCGAAGGGCTGCGTGCGGGCGGTGCTGTCGATGCGCTCGGCGTTGAGCAGCGAGCCCACGAGCAGGGCCACCAGGACAACCAGCAGGGCCTGGCCGGCCGGCACCCGGCGCCGCGGCTCGGGCTCCGGCGGGAAGTTCCGGTCCTCCTCCACGTCAGAACGCGAAGTAGATGAAGGGGGCGACGCCGGCGGGGGCGAGGGCGCTGGTGAGCGCCAGCCAGACGGCGAGGGCGGTGCCCTGCTGCCAGGCGGGCATCCGGGAGAAGCGGGCCTGGGCCTTGCCGACCGCCTCGGCGGGCACGAACTGGGTGGCGAGGAACGTGGCGATGGTGGCCACGACCACGAGGTTGACCCCCGTGCCGGTGCCGAACGACGTGAGCCGCTGCAGCACGTCGAAGGCCTCGGTGAGGCTGGGCGAGCGGAAGAAGACCCAGCCCAGGCAGACGACGTGGAACGTGAGGAGGCGGCCGAGCCACAGCCGGGTGGTGGGCGACATGGGCCGCCGGGCCGGCGCCGGCGTGGCGGTGGGCTCGGGGACGGGCGGGTCCGACGGGCGCACGCCGGGCGCGCCGCCCTCCTGGGCGGGCTCGTGCCGGGCGCCGACCGGGATCGGCTCCGGCTCCGGGCGCTCGGGGGAGAGCACGGGGGCACGCTCGCGCGACGTGAGCCAGCGCTCCCCGGCGAGCCACCCGCCGTGCAGCGCGCCCCACACCACGAAGGTCCAGGCGGCGCCGTGCCAGAGGCCGCCGATGAGCATGGTGAGGAACAGGTTGAGCAGCGCCCGGTTGGGGCCCCGCTGGTTGCCGCCGAGCGGGATGTAGAGGTAGTCGCGCAGCCAGCGGGACAGGGTCATGTGCCAGCGGCGCCAGAACTCCTGCAGCGACGCCGACGTGTACGGGGCGTCGAAGTTCTGCGGGAACCGGAAGCCGAGCAGCAGGGCCAGGCCGATCGCCATGTCGGTGTAGCCCGAGAAGTCGCAGTAGATCTGGATCGCGTAGCCGTAGATGCCGAGGAGGGTGTCGACCGCCTGGTGCTGCGACGGGATCCGGAAGACGGGGTCGACGATGGCGTCGGCCAGGTAGCTCGACACCACCACCTTCTTGAACAGGCCGACGGCGATGAGCCAGAACGCGAGGCCGCTGTCGACCCGGCGGGCGTCGCGCGGGACGCGCAGCTGGGGGAGGAACTCCGAGGCCCGGACGATGGGGCCGGCCACGAGGTGCGGGAAGAACGAGAGGTACACCGCGAACTCGAGCAGCGGCACCGGGTGGAGCTTCCGGCGGTACGTGTCGATCACGTAGCTCAGGGCCTGGAACGTGAAGAAGGAGATGCCGACCGGCGGGATGATCGCCCGCGCCGGCGGCTCGAACTCCAGGCCGAGCGGCCCGAGGATGCTCGACGCGCTCTCGGTGAAGAACCCCTTGTACTTGAACCAGGCCAGCACGCCGAGGTTGAGGACGACGGCGACGAGGAGCCAGCCCTTGCGAGCCCGCTCGCCGACGGCGCGGTCGATGTTGCCCGCCAGGACCTGGTTCACCAGGGTCGAGCCGGCGAGGAGGGCGACGAAGTGCCAGTCGTAGTTGCCGTAGAAGACGTAGCTCGCGGCGAGGATGAAGACGTTCCACCGGGTGAGGCCCCGCAGGTCCAGCCAGCGGGCGATGCCAAGGCCGGCGAGGGCGATGGCCGCCAGCCAGCACACGACGCGGAGGGCGCTGGGCCAGCCCTCGGAGGGGGCGAGGGGGCCGAGCAGGGCGGCGGCGCCCACCATGCCGGCCGGCACGATCCACGGCTGGCCCCGATCGTCCTCGTGGTCCTGCGAGCTGCGGCCGCGCTTGCCGGGCAGGGGCATGAGCAGCCAGCTCGCCGGCATGACGAGGGCGAAGAAGATCGCGAAGCGGATGGTGGGGAAGAGCACAGGCGGTCTTCTGCAGGGTGGCGTCAGGGGTCGGGGGCCGTCGGAGAGCTTCGCGTACCGGCCCCTCCGGGCGGTGGTTCGTGGGGCGGGTCGTCAGGCCCGGGCCAGCTCGCGCTCCTCGGCGAGCTGCTCGCACAGCGGCTCGACGGCGCGCGTGGCGCCGGCCGTGGTGAGGTGGACGCCGTCGTCGTCGCGCACCTTCACCTGGCCGCCGGAGCCGTCGGGCAGGTAGGCGGTGTAGCCGTCGGGGGCCAGGACGGCGCTGGTGTCGACGAAGCGGGCCCACGGGCGCGCTGCGACCTCGGACTCGATCGCCCGGCGCATGCTCGGCGCCGCCTCCTCGATGTTCGAGGCCGTCGTGGTCGGCAGGCCCATCCAGTAGAGGGTGCGGCCCTCGGCCTCGACGGCGTCCAGCACCTGGGCGACACGGCGCTGGTACTCGGCGGCCCACTCGGGGCTGGCCAGGGCCAGCGGGCCGTCGGGCCCGGCGATGCCCTGGGCGTCGTTGCCCCCGAAGCCCACGACCACGACGTCGGGGTCGTGCGTGGCCAGGTCCTCCTCGAGCTTGGCCGGCCAGTTCAGGACGTCGGGCCGGGCCAGGCCAGTGGCCGCCTTGTAGCCCTCGGTCAGCTCGACGGGGGAGCCCTCGAAGCAGTCGAGGAGGGCGGGCCCGACCGGGATCACCAGGGAGTCGCCGGCGACGTGGACCCGCAGGGGCTCGGCGGCGGTCGGGATCCTGACCTCGAGGGGTGCGGTGGTCGTCGTGCTGGTGGCGGGGTCGATCGGCGGGGCCGTCACGACCGTGCGGGTGTCCTCCGGCGGCGGGCCGTCGGTCGTGCCGGCG
>DATAGR010000386.1:0-14221 GCA_036263575.1 Aquihabitans sp.
CCCAGAAGTCGATGACGACCCGCTCCAGCGTGCCCTCGTCCATCTGGCCGTGGGCGACCGCGACCCGCGCCTCGGGCACGAGCTCGCGCAGGCGAGCCGCGGTGAGCTCGATGTCCTTGACCCGGTTGTGCACGAAGAAGACCTGGCCCTCGCGCAGCAGCTCCCGCCGGATGCTCTCGGCCACGGCCCGCTCGTCGTACTCGCCGACGTAGGTGAGGATCGGCTGGCGCTCGGCCGGCGGCGTGTTGAGCAGGGTCAGGTCGCGGATGCCGGTGAGGCTCAGCTCGAGCGTGCGGGGGATCGGGGTGGCCGACAGCGTCAGCACGTCGACGTTCGTCGTGAACTGCTTGATCTGCTCCTTGTGGCTGACGCCGAAGCGCTGCTCCTCGTCGACCACCAGCAGGCCGAGGTCCTTGAACTCGATGTCCTGCGAGAGGAGGCGGTGGGTGCCGATCACGATGTCGACCTCGCCCGACCGCACGCCCTCGGCCACCCGCCTGGACTGGCCCGGCGTGAGGAAGCGGCTCATCACCTCGACCCGGATCGGGAACGGCGCGAAGCGGTCGCTGAACGTCTGGAAGTGCTGGGTGGCGAGCAGCGTGGTGGGCACCAGGACCGCCACCTGCTTGCCGTCCTGGACGGCCTTGAACGCGGCCCGGAGGGCGACCTCGGTCTTGCCGAAGCCGACGTCGCCGCACACCAGGCGGTCCATCGGCGTCTCGGCCTCCATGTCGGCCTTGACCTCCTCGATGGCCTTGAGCTGGTCGGGCGTCTCCCGGTACGGGAAGGCGTCCTCGAGCTCGTGCTGCCACGGGCTGTCCTGGGCGAAGGCGTGGCCCTCGCTGTGGAGGCGCTTCTGGTACAGGACCACGAGCTCCTGGGCGACGGCGTCGACCTCGCTGCGCACGCGCGCCTTGGTCTTCGTCCAGTCGCCGCCGCCGAGCTTCGAGAGCGTCGGCGCCTCGCCGCCGGTGTAGTGGCGCACCGCGTCGATCTGGTCGCTCGGGACGTAGAGCTTGTCGTCGCCCCGGTACTCGAGCAGGAGGTAGTCGCGCTCCACGCCGCCGATGGCCCGCTTCACCATGCCGCCGTAGCGGGCGACGCCGTGCTGGTGGTGCACGACGTGGTCGCCCGGCTTCAGGTCGTCGAAGAACCCGGCGGTGTCGCGCTTGCGGGGGCGCGGGGCGCGGTGGGCGCGGCGCCGGCCGGTGAAGTCGGACTCGGCGAGGATCGCCAGCTTCACGCCGCTCAGCACGCAACCGCGGTCGAGCGATCCCACCTCGACCGGGAAGTCGAGCCCCTGATCCCGCAACAGGTCGCCGAGGCGCAGGGCCGAGCCCTCCCCCTCGGCCGCGACCACGACCCGATAGCCGCCGTCGAGGAGGTCGCGCAGCTGGCGCAGCAGCCCCTCGCCGTCGCCCACCACCGGGTTCCAGCCGGTGGCGGCGACCGTCGCCACGTCGGGCCCGTCGGGCGTGACCGTGACGGTCCACACGGGCACCGAGGTGCGGGCGAACAGCTCGCCGTACTCGCTGTGCAGCCGAGGGAACGGGCGATCGTGGCCGACCTCCCAGGTCCGGGCCAGCGACGACGCCAGGTCCACCTCCTCGGCGAGGATGTCCTCGGCCCGGTCGCGCAGGCGGCGGGGCTCGACCACGAGGACCAGCGACTCCTCGGGGAGCAGGTCGACCACGGTGCGGTGGTCGTCGACCAGCCACGGCAGCCACGACTCCATGCCGTCGAAGATCTGGCCCTCCGAGAGCCGCTCCCACTGCTCGCGCCCCCACGGTTCGGCGGCGACGAGGGCCTCGGCCCGGGCCTTGACCGCCTCGGTGGGGAGCAGCTCCCGGGCCGGGAAGACCTCCACCACGTCGAGGTCGCCGGTGGAGCGCTGGTCGCTGACCGAGAAGGCCGTGAGGCGGTCGACCTCGTCGCCCCAGAGGTCGATGCGGACCGGCCCGTCGGCGGTGGCGCCGAAGACGTCGACGATGGACCCCCGCACGGCGAACTCGCCGCGGTGCTCGACCTGGCTCTCGCGCCGGTAGCCGGCCATGCCGAGCCAGGTGGTCAGGGCCTCCTGGTCGCGCTGCTCGCCGGGCCGGACCACGAGGGGCTCGGTGTGGTCGACGTTGGGGCCGAGGCGCTGCACCAGCGCCCGCACCGGTGCGACGACGACGGCGGGACGCCGGTCGGGCTGGCGCAGCCGCCAGATGGTGCGGAGGCGCCGCCCCATCGTCTCGACCGCCGGGCTCACCCGCTCGAACGGCAGCGTCTCCCACGCCGGGTACAGCTCGACGGCGTCGTCGCCCAGGAACGTGGCCAGGTCGTTCGCCAGCCGCTCGGCGTCGGCCGTGGTGGGCGCAGCGACGAGGATCGGGCGGCGGCTCCCCACGGTGGCCAGGCCGGCGATGGTGATCGGCCGGGCCGGCTCCGGCACGGCCAGGACCGCGGCCGACCGCCCGAGCACCTGGAGCAGGGCGGGCTCGTCTCGCAGCAGGAGGGGGAGGTCGGTGAGGGCCATCGGGTCCTTGGGTCGGGCACGCGCGGAGGCGGCCCCCGCAGCCGGGGCGGCGGGGGCGAACGAGGCCGTCACGCTACCGGCGCCGCCGCGCCGTCCGGCCCCCGTCGGGCCCGCCGCCCCGGGTCAGGCGCGCTGGTTGAAGCGGGTCATGGCCGCCTCGGCGCCCTCGGCCAGGACGCACTCCACCGCGTCGGCGGCCTCGGCGACCACGACGTCGAGCGCGGCCCGGTCCGCCTTGCCCGGGCGCTTGAGGACGTGGTCGGCACCCTGCTGGCGCCCGGGTGGCTTGCCGATCCCGATGCGGACCCGCACGAAGTCGTCGCCGTGGAGGTGCGCCTTGATCGACTCGAGCCCGTTGTTGCCGGCCAGGCCGCCACCCACCTTGACCTTGAGCTTGCCGACCGGGAGGTCCATCTCGTCGTGGACCACCACGACCCGGTCGAGGTCCTCGATGCCGTGGCGGCGGACCAGCGCCAGGGCGGAGGTCCCGGCCTCGTTGTAGAAGGTCTGCGGGAAGGCGAGCGCGACGAGGCGCCCGCCGATGCGGACCTCGGCGCTGAGGGCGCGCTCCTTGCCGGCCTTGAGCCGGCCGCCGTGGCGGTCGGCGAGCAGGGCGACGACCTCGGCCCCGACGTTGTGGCGGGTGCCGGCGTAGTCGGCGCCCGGGTTCCCCAGGCCGATCACGAGGAGGTCGGCAGGCGTGCCGCGACGCTCCGCCCTGCGGAACGCCACGGCTCAGCCCTCGACCGGTTCAGTCGTCGCCGTCGGCGCCGGCGTCGGCATCGCCGCCACCCTCGCCCTCGTCCGCGCCCTCGGCGTCGCCGCCCTCGGCCTCGTCGGACTGCTCGGCGGCGGCCTCGGCGTCGGCCTCGGCGATGGCGTCGGCCTCCATCGTGGTGGCGCTGATCGCCGCGGTGACGATCGCCTCCTCCGGGTCGACGTCGGTGGAGACGCCCGACGGGAGGATGACGTCGCCGACGCGGATGGCGTCGCCCAGCTGCATCGAGGAGATGTCGATGCTGATCTCGTTCGGGATGTCGGCCGGCTTGGCGTTCACGGTCAGCGTGAACAGCAGGTGGTCGATCGTGCCGTCCTGGCGCTCGACGTCCTCGGCCTCGCCCGTGAGGACCACCGGCACGTCGACGCTGATCTCGGCGTCGGCGCTGGCCCGGAGGAAGTCGAGGTGGATGACGTCGCCCTTGATCGGGTGCCGCTGGAGCTCCTTCACGATGGTGAGGGTGCTGTTCCCGTCGACCTCGAGCTGGATCAGGGCGTTCAGGCCGGCCTCGGTGGTGAGCGCCTCGCGGAGCGGCTTCCACTCCACGACGATCGGGGTGGGGTCGGTGCCCAGCCCGTACACCACGCCGGGGATGCGGCCCTCGGCGCGGATGCGCTTGGACGGGCCGGAGCCCAGTTCGCGGCCGGTCTCGGCCTTCAGGGTGATCTCAGCCATCGGTAGCTCCTACTTCAGAGATCGCGCCGGAGCGCAGTTCGGTTGACAAGCGGTCGACCACCCTAGGGCGCGACCGGTCGACCGACCCAGTCCGGGCCGCCAGGACCCGGCGGTGCAGGGCTACTTCTGGTTCTCGCCGCCGAAGATCTCGCTCACCGACTCGTCCTCGAAGACGGCCTGGATGGCGCTGGCCACGAGCGGCGCGATCGAGAGGACCTCGATCTTGTCGAACTGCTTCTCGGGCGGCAGCGGGAGCGTGTTGGTGATGACGACCTTCTCGATCACCGAGTTCTTCAGCCGGTCGGTGGCGGGGTCGGACAGCACGCCGTGGGTGGCCATGGCCCACACCTCGGTGGCGCCCTCCCGCTTGAGCAGCTCGGCGGCGGCCACGATCGTGCCGGCGGTGTCGATCATGTCGTCGAGCAGGATGCAGCGCTTGCCGGCCACGTTGCCGATCACGTTGGCGGCCTCGACGGTGTTGGCCACGCCCTTGGGCCGGATCTTGTTCACGAACGCCAGGTCGGCGCCCAGGTGGTTGGCGAAGCGCTTGGCCGCCTTCACGCCGCCGGCGTCGGGCGAGACGATCACCAGATCCTCCACGCTGCCGGCGGTCTTGCAGCAGTCGATGAGGATCGGCATGGCCGTGAGGTGGTCGACCGGCTGGTCGAAGAAGCCCTGGATCTGGCCGGTGTGGAGGTCGACCGACACGACGCGGTCGGCGCCGGCCACGGTCAACATGTCGGCCACCAGCTTGGCGGTGATCGGCTCGCGCCCCTCGGCCTTGCGGTCCTGGCGGGCGTAGCCGTAGTAGGGGGCGACGGCGGTGATGCGCTTGGCCGACGCCCGCTTGGCGGCGTCGATCATGATCAGCTGCTGCATGAGCGCGTCGTTGACCGGCAGGCCGCCGTGGGTCTGGACGATGAAGACGTCGGCGCCGCGGATGCTCTCGCCGTAGCGGCAGTGCATCTCGCCGTTGGCGAACTGGCGGAGGTTGGTCTCGCCGAGGGTGACGTCGAGGTGCTCGGCGATCTCCTGGGCCAGCGCCGGGTGGGCGTCACCGGTGTAGAGCAGCAGCTTCTTCTTGGTGACCGCTTCGACCGTCTTCTTGGAGTCCAACCGGGTGCCTTTCGGTGGTGGGGACCCAGCCGCCGTCAGTCGTCGTCAGCCGTCGTCGGGTCCGCTCGCAGCATAGAACGGGCCGGTGACGGTGCCGTCGGGGACCGACGCGCCCGGCGCCAGCACGGCGAAGGGCCCCACGGTGGCGTCGGCGCCGATCTCCGCGTCGCGCCCGTTCGACTGCTCGACGGTGGCGCGCGCGCCGACCACGCAGTCGACCAGGCGGGTGTGCGGCCCGATCTCGGCGCCGGCGCCGACGACGGTCGAGCCCTGGAGGATCGTGCCGGGGAAGAGCGTGACGTCGGAGGCCAGCTCGACGGTGGCGTCGAGGTAGGTGCTGGCGGGGTCGACGAGCGTGACGCCCGCTCGCAACCAGCGCTCGTTCGTGCGCCGACGCAGCTCGGCCTCGGCCGCCGCCAGCTGGAGGCGATCGTTGATGCCCTCGGCGTCGGCGGGGTCGGCGACCTGGACGGCGCCGACCCGGTAGCCGGCGTCGCGCAGGACGCCCACGACGTCGGTCAGGTAGAGCTCGCCCTGGGCGTTGTCCGGGGTGATCCGGCGCAGCGCCGGCGCCAGGACCGAGCGCCGGAAGCAGTAGACGGCCGTGTTGATCTCGTCGACTTCGGCCTCCTCGGGCGTGCAGTCGGCCCGCTCGACGATGCGGACGACCCCGCCGTCCTTCCCCCGCAGGACGCGGCCGTAGCTGCCGGGGTCGGGCACCCGGGCGGTGAGCACCGTGCAGGCGGCGTCGGTGGAGCGGTGCTCGGCGACGAGGGCGGCGATGGTGGCGGGCTGCAGCAGCGGCATGTCGCCGGGGAGCACCAAGACGTCGTGGAGGTCCGACTCGGGCCCGTCGTCGTCGGGGAGGCCGGTGAGGCCGACGCTGGCGGCGTCGCCCGTGCCGTCCTGGCGGTGCTGCTCCACGAAGGTGAGGTGCAGGTCCGGCTCGGACGCCTGCAGCTTCTTCGTCACCCGCTCGGCGCCGTGGCCGACCACCACGACCACGCGCTCGACCTGGCACGTGGCCAGCGAGTCGAGGACGTACTGGAGCATCGCCCGCCCGGCCAGCAGGTGGAGCGGCTTGGGGCGCTCCGAGCGCATCCGCGTGCCGGCCCCCGCGGCCAGCACGATGGCGGAGAGGCTGCGTTCGGACATGGGTCCGGTCTAGCGCAACGCCCGGTCGCCCGGCATCCACCTCCCTGGTGGTCGCCGACCCGTTCGACGTCGGTCGAGGGCGGTCCGCCGCGGGCGCGGCGTCGTGCGGAGGACCCCCCGACCACCGGCCGGGGGGTCCCGCGGGGAGCATCAGCTTCCGCACGCTCGCAGCGCCTCGGCGTGGGCCCACGCATCGACGCCGCTTCCACCGAGGACAGGTGCTGAGCCCCGTTGGCGCGGCGACCCTGCCCGGTCTGCGGGAGGCCAACCGAGAAGGCGGCCCGCTCGGGTCCCTCAGGCGTCGGCGGCGACCACGCGCTGCTCCACGCAGAGGCGAGGGCCCCAGCCGAGCAGGGCGACCACCGCGGTGGCGAGCACGGCGGTGGCGGAGACGGTGGCGTGCAGCGCATGGTCCTGGAGGGCGGCGACCATGGTGGCTCCTTGTGATCCGGTGGTGCTGCCGCCCCCCTATCCGGGCCCGCGGGCACCCAGTCAACGTTCACCCCTCCGGGGCCTATCCGGCGGCCGACGGGACCCATACGGTCGGAACCGGCGGCAGGGAGGCGCCGGCGGAGCGTCGAAGTGCCGTGTGGGGACTTCGAGAGGGGAACGCCCGATGGCACCGTCGACGACCGATCGACGCCGGCGCGCACCGCACGTCCGACGGAGGTTCCTGCCGTTCGTGGCGGCCTTCGTGCTGGCGTCGTGCACGCCCGAGCTCGTGTTGACCTACGACGGCACGAGCACGGCCCCGATCCAGACGGCGGTCGTGAACGCAGACGGCCTCGACCGCTACCAGTACCTCAGCACCGCCGGCTCCATGGCGGTCGGGACGTTCCCGGACAACGACAGCAGCAACTTGCGGACGGTCTTCTGGCCGTCGTCGGTGCCGGTCGTGGCCGACAGCCAGTCGTGCGCCACGTGGACCCGCCAGTCGGGGCCCTTCGTGCAGCAGGGCGCCGCCTTCCGGATCCGGCGCTCGAACGGCCGGGTGCAGGCCATCACCGTGACGAAGAACGTCTGGCTGGGCGCCAACTGGGGCTTCAACTTCCACACGTGGGACACCGCCCGCAGCGGGCCGCCGTCGCAGCACTTCGGCGGCAAGGAGATCCCCGGGCTCCGGGCGGGCGACCGGGCGGTCGCGTTCCCCTGGCACTTCTGCGCCCGGGTCCTCAACGGCGCGATCGAGTTCAAGGTGTGGACGAACGGCATGGCCGAGCCGGCCTGGGGCGACCCGAACTGGAGCGGCAAGGGCACGATCCCGGCCGGGTGGGAGGCGCCCGGCACCACCGGCTGGTACATCGGCCACCTGGCGCCGGGCGACACCGCCCGCTTCGACGACCTGCGCACCTGGCGCTACCAGGCCGCCCCGCCGCCCACCACGACGACCACGACCAAGCCGCCGACGTCGACCACCACCACGATCGCGCCCAGCACGACCGCGCCCACCACGAGCACGACCGAGCCGACCACCACCACGTCGAGCGCCGCCCAGGCGTCGGGGCTGGTGGCCACCGCGGCGGGGTCCGAGGCCGACGGCGCCGTCGAGGTGCGGGGCGGCCCGGCCGCCTGACGCCGCGGTCGCGAGCGCCGCACCGGCTCGGGGGGCAGGGCTCGAACCTGCGACAGCCGGCTCCAAAGGCCGGTGTTCTACCAACTGAACTACCCCCGACGGGTCCGCCCACGATAGGCGCCGCCGACCACCAGCCCGGTGGTCGTCAGGACCGAGTCGGTCGTCTCGGATCCGACCCCGGACGCGGGACGACCGCCCCGTGGGGCGGTCGTCCGGAGGTCTCGGGCGTCGGCGGGCCCGCTGGCTACTTGCCGGCTGCCCGGCGCTGCCAACGGGTGCGCTTCAGCATCTTCTTGTGCTTCTTCTTGCGCATGCGCTTACGGCGCTTCTTGATGAGTGAACCCATGGTGGAGCCAACCTAGCGGTCGGCCACCGGGCCGTTCCAACCGGGCTCCGTCGTGCGCACCACGGTGCCGGCGTCCGGGAAGCCTCCCGGCACGAACCAGGTGCTGCCGGAGCCGGCCAGCACCGGCTCGACGCCGGTGGCGTCGCCCAGGCGGTCCCGCCACCGCGCCAGGCGGGGCTCCACGGCGAGGGCGGCCGGCTCGAGGTCGTTCGCACCGTCGGCCCGAGGCCCGCCCAGGTCGTCCCACGCCCGGTACACCGCCTGCGTCGAGCACCCGAACGGTGGCGTGACGAGGGTGAACGTGGCGGCGAGGGGCGGGAGCGGCGTGAGCACCTCGCCGATCCCCTCGACGCGCGCTCGCCCGCCCACCACGCAGAACGGCACGTCGGCGCCGAGCGACGCGGCCAGGGCGACGTCGTCGACCCCCGCCCACCGCAGGACGGCGGCCGCGTCGGCGGAGCCGCCACCCAGACCGGCGCCGGCGGGGATGCGCTTGGTGAGCACCACGTTGGCCGTGCGCCCCACGAGCGCCAGCGCCCGCCGGACGAGGTTGTCGTCCCCCGAGCCCACGGGCAGGCCGGTGGCGCCGACCACCTCCAGGCGGTCGCCGTCCGAGAACGCCAGCTCGTCGGCCAGGTCGATCGTGACCATCTCGGCGTCGATCAGGTGGAACCCGTCGGCCCGGACGCCGGTGATGCGCAGCGAGGTCGTGAGCTTCGCCGGCGCGGCGACGACGTGGGTGGGCACCGGCCGATGGTACGGCGGCCCCTCAGGTGGCGGTGCCCTCCGGGGGCGGGCGCTCGACGGCGTGGGTGAGGCGGCCCCAGTCCTCCACCGAGAGCCGCTCGGGGCGGTCCTCGGGATCGATGCCGGCGGCGACGAAGGCCTCCGGTGCGACGACCCCGGCGAGGGAGCGCCGCAGCATCTTGCGGCGCTGGCCGAAGGCCCGCTCCACGAGCGCGACGAGGCGATCCGGGTCGGCATCGGTGGCCGGCACGTCGCGGCGGACGATCTCCACGAGGGCGGAGTCGACCCGTGGCCTCGGCAGGAAGACGTCGGGCCCGACCTTGCCGACGATCCGGGCGCGAGCCCGGAGGGCGACCTTCACCGACGGGATGCCGTACACCCCGGAGCCGGGTTCGGCGGCCAGCCGCTCCCCCGCCTCCCGCTGCACCATGACGAGCATGCGCTCGATGGCCGGCACCCCGGCCAGCAGGTCGAGCACGAGCGGCGTCGCCACGTTGTACGGCAGGTTGGCCACGAGGGCCCAGCGGTCGTGGCCGGCCAGCACCTCGGCCCAGTCGAGGCGCATGGCGTCGCCCCCCACCACCCGCACGGGGTGGTCGGCGACGACCTCGCGCAGGATGGGCAGGAGGTAGCGGTCGACCTCCACCGCGGTGACCTCGGCCCCCGTCTCCACGAGGGCGAGCGTCAGCGAGCCGAGGCCGGCACCGATCTCGACGACGGGGGTGCCGGGCCCGACGCCGGCGAGGCGGGCGATGCGCCGGACCGTGTTCGGGTCGACGACGAAGTTCTGCCCGAGGGCCCGGCTCGGGCCGAGGTCGTGGTGCTCGAGGAGCTCGGTGAGCGCCCGACGGGTGTGGGTCACGCGGTGCCCGGCGGGCGGGTCCTGGTCAGGCCGTGGGGCAGGCGGTACGTCTCGGTGGCGTTGTCCCAGGTGGCGGCGGCGACCTCGTCGACGTCGCGGCCCTGCGCGGCGGCGACCGCGGCGCCGACCAGCGGCACGAGCGCCGGGCGGTTGGGTCGGCCGCGGTGGGGCACCGGGGCCAGGTACGGCGAGTCGGTCTCGACGAGGAGCCGGTCGAGCGGGCAGAGCGCGGCGGCGGCCCGGACGTCGTCGGCGTTCTTGAAGGTGACGATCCCGCTGAACGACAGGCGGGCGCCGAGGTCGAGGCACCGGCGGGCCTCGGCCGGCCCGCCCGTGAAGCAGTGGAACACCGTGCGCTCGGGCACGCCCTCGGCGGCGAGCACGTCGAAGGTGTCCTCCCAGGCGTCGCGGCTGTGGATCACCAGGGCGAGGTCGTGCTGGTGCGCCAGGGCGATCTGGGCCGCGAACGTGACCTTCTGCGCCACCTTGGGGGCGTGGTCGTAGAAGTGGTCGAGGCCGCACTCCCCCACGGCCACCACGCCCGGTTCGCCGAGCAGGGCCTCGAGCCCGTCGATGCCCTGCTCGGCCTCGTGGGGGTGGACGCCCGCGGTGGCGTACACGCCCGGGTGGGCGGCGGCGACGGCGATGGCGGCTCTGGAGTCGGCCACGTCGCAACCCACGGTGATCATCCGGCCGACGCCGGCCTCGTGGGCCGCGGCCACGGCGTCGGCGACGTCGTCGGCTCCCGCCTCGCGGAAGTGCAGGTGGCAGTGGTCGTCGGTCCAAGGCCGAGGCCGTGCCGAGGGTCCGCCGCCGGGCGCCGAGCCGCTCATCGAGATGCGTCCCGCCGAGCGACGCGAGCGGCCGGATCGCCCGCCGGGATACGGGATGTTTGCCAATCTTCGGCGTCGGGTACAGGCTGGCCCATGCGGCGATCCCGGTACGTGCCGGGGCGATCCACAGGGGATCGCCCCGGCGGCGAGATCGGGGGGCGGTGGCCGGGCGCCACCGTCAGACCGGCGCCTTGAGGCGCGGGAAGAGCGGCGCCCCCTTCTCGACCGGCAGCCCACCCGGGTAGCCGCCCCACGCCGCCGCCTCGGGCAGGGCGACGTCCGTCGGGGCGCCGGCCAGGCCGATGCGCCGCCACACCTCGCCGCTGGCCCGCGTCAGCGCCGGGCTGGCGAGGACGGCCACCAGGCGCAGGACCTCGAGGGCGTCGCCGAGCACGCCGTCGACCTCGGGTCCGGGCTCGGCCTTCCACGGCTCGGCCGCCTCCAGCATGGCGTTGGCCTCGCGGATCAGGCGCCAGGTGGCGTCGAGGGCGGCCGACGGCTGCACGGCGTCCCAGGCCGCGGTCGCGTCCTGCAGGGCCTGGACGGCGACCTCGGCGAGCGGGCTGTCGGCGCGCGGCGCGGGACCGATGCCGCCGCACTTCTTGTCGACCACGGTGGCGACGCGGCTGAGCAGGTTGCCGAGGTTGTTGGCCAGGTCGGCGTTGTAGCGCGAGACCATCGCCTCGTAGCTGAAGTCGCCGTCGGGCCCGAAGGGGTTGTCCCGCAGGAACTGGTAGCGGAACCCATCGACGCCGAACTCCTCGACCAGGTCGGCCGGGAAGATCTGGTTGAGGCGCGTCTTGCTCATCTTCTTGCCGCCTACCGTGAGGTAGCCGTGCACGTCGATGCTCGCCGGCGGCTCCTCGCCGGCGGCCAGCAGCATCGCCGGCCAGTAGACGCAGTGGAACCGCAGGATGTCCTTGGCGATGACGTGGTGCACGTGGGGCCACCACGTGGCGAAGCGATCGGGGTCGGTGCCGTAGCCGATCGCCGTGGCGTAGTTGATGAGGGCGTCGTACCAGACGTAGAAGACCTGGCGGTCGTCCCACGGCACGGGCACGCCCCAGTCCAGCGACGACCGGGTGATCGAGATGTCGCGCAGGCCCTGCCGGATCAAGCCCATGGCCTCGTTGCGCTTGCCCTCGGGGCCGACGGCGCCGGGGTTGGCCTCGTACCACTCGAGGAGGGGCTGCTCGAACGCCGACAGGCGGAAGAACCAGTTGTCCTCCTCGAACCACTCGACAGGCCGCTCGTGGACCGGGTCGAGCCCCGGGCCGCCGTCGGGGTTCGGGAGGAGGTCGTCCTCCTCGTAGTAGGCCTCGCAGGCCACGCAGTACCAGCCGGCGTAGGTGTCCCGGTAGATGTGGCCGTTGTCGTGGACCTTCTGCAGGAAGGCCTGCACCGCGACGGTGTGGTCGGGGTCGGTCGTGCGGATGAAGCGGTCGGGCGCGATGTCGAGCAGCGCCCACGTCTCCTCGAAGCGGGCCGAGGTGCGGTCGGCCTGCTCCTTCGGCGTGATCCCGTTGGCCTCGGCGGAGCGGGCGATCTTCAGGCCGTACTCGTCGGTGCCGGTGAGGAAGTAGACGTCGTCGCCGATCAGGCGGTGCCAGCGGGCGAGCGCGTCGGCCGTGACCGTCGTGTACGCGTGGCCGATGTGCGGCACGTCGTTCACGTAGTAGATCGGGGTGGTCACGAAGAATCGGCCGGGCACGGGGCCAAGGGTACGGGGCCGGTCGCGCCGGCCCGTACCCGGTTGGGCACCGTCGGCCCGGCGCCGGGCGGCAGCCCGGGCCGGTCCCCCGGTGCCGGGGTCCGCCGCAGGTAGGTTCCGTCTGGGAGCGGCGGACGTCCCTCCCGGGGAGGCGGGACATGACCGATCCAGCGGTGGGCACGCGGCACGCGCCGGAACACGGGGGCGGTGCGAGCGTCGGCGGGACGGGCGTCGGCGGCGCGGGCATCGGTCGCGACGGCGACGGCCACCGGTCGGGGCACCGCCCGCCGCCGCGCCCGACGTCGCTCGCCGGCGCGGCGGCCGGGGTGCTGCTCGTCACCAGCCTCGTGCTGGCGCTGTCGGAGCTCTCCGGCGACCGCCAGCGCCTCGCGGGCGTCGGCATCTCGCTCCTGTTCGAGGCGCTCGGCGTCGGCCTCCTCGTGCTCGGCCGACACCGCCGGGCCGCCGCCGCCGGCGTGGTGCTCACCGCCATCGGGGTGGTGCCGCTGCTCGTCTACCTGTTCGTCGACGTCCGCAACCCGGCCAACACCATCGACGACGTCGGGAGCTTCACCTCCACAGCGACCCTCGTGCTGCTGATCTCCGCCGCGCTGTGGCTGGTCGCCTACGTCGCCGGGCCCGGCCGCCGGCACGGCTTCTACCTCGGCGCCGCGCTGGTGGCGCTGTGGCTCGTGGCCGTGGTGCAGATCGTCGACTCGCCGCTGAGCCAGTTCGCCGACGGCTTCGCCGCCGGTCCCGTCGCCGTCGACGAGACCTTCGACAGCGAGACCTTCGACAGCGAGTCCTCCACCGAGTTCGATGACGAGTTCTCGACCGAGTTCGACGACGAGCTCTCCACCGAGTTCGACGACGAGTTCGGCCAGGGCTTCGACGACGAGCTCGGCGAGGGCTTCCCGATCGACCCCGGCGACGGCTTCCCCCAGCCCGACGATCCCAGCGGCGAGCTCGGTTGGGCCTCGCTCGGCTTCGGGCTCACCTACCTGGCGCTGGGCGCTGCCCGCGACCGGCGGGGGGACCACCGGCAGGCCACCGTCCTGCTGGCCGTCTGCGCCCCGATCCTCGTCCTGGCGGTCAGCTTCCTCGGCGGCACCCTCGAGGCGGTCGGCAGCTCGCTGCTGGCCATCGCCATCGGCACGGTGGCGGTGGTGGTCGGCACCCGGTCGGACCGGCGCTTCACGTCGTGGGCGGGGACGGCGGCGATCGTCCTGGGCGTGCTGGTGCTGGTGGAGCGCGCCGTCGGCGAGAGCGCCCGGGCGTCGGCCGCGGTGCTGCTCGCCATCGGGTTGGCCGTGGCGCTCGGCGCGCGGGCGCTCGAGCCGGACGGCGGGCCCGGGCACCCGACCGCCGCCGATGAGCCAGGACCCGGCCCGACCGGACGCTCGGCGTGGCCGTCCGTGCCACCGGCGGCGCCGCCGTCCGGGCCGGCCCAGCCGTGGTCGCAGGTGCCGCCCCGCCCGCCGATCGTCGGGCCGCCCGGCTCGATGCAGCCGCCGTCGTAGGACGTCGGCCGGGGACCTCGATCAGCCGCCTGCGATCAGCCGGCCCGGTCGACCGGCGTGAGCTGGGGCCGCGCCGGCGCACCCGCCCCGTCCCCCTCGACGCGCTCGGCGACCGCTCGGCGACTGCGGAGGTCGTCGATGCGGTCGAGCTGGCGTTCGAGCTGGCGACGGCGGGGCCCGGTCAGGTCCTCGAGGCCCTTGTGGACGGTGTCGAAGCGGCGGGCCACGAGGTCGAGCTGCTCGGAGAAGCGCACCCACTGGTCGCCGAAGGCGCCGAGGCACGCCAGGATCTCATCGGACGTGCGGGCGACCTCGTGGGCCTCGACCGACTGGCGGATCACCCCCAGCACCGCGAACAGCGTGAAGGGCGAGCACAGCACGACC